>NZ_JBAMDI010000285.1:0-1871 GCF_036961695.1 Pseudomonas sp. CGJS7
CGGATTCACGCTCACCGCGCAGGGGGCGAACGGTTCCAACGTCGACCCGAGCGAGTCGATCGATCTGAAGGGTGGCGACGGCAACATCGTTGTCAGCAAGGTCACCACCGACAACAACGTCAATTTCGATCTCGCCGACAACATCACCGTCACCAGCGTTGTCGCCGGCAACAGTCGTCTGGACAACACCGGCCTGACCATCACCGGCGGCCCGAGCGTGACCGCTACGGGCATCAATGCCGGTAACCGGGTCATCAGCAATCTCGCTCCTGGCGTTGCCGCCACCGATGCGGTGAACAAGAGTCAGCTCGATGCGGTCGGCGCGGTCGCGAACACCGGCTTCAACGTTACCGCGCAGGGCGCCAACAGCAGCAATGTGGCTCCGGGCGAAGCGATCGATTTCAAGAACACCGACGGCAACATCGCGGTCAGCAAGTCCGGCGCCAACAACGATGTCAACTTCGATCTGGCCGACGACATCACCGTCAACAGCGTCGTTGCCGGCAACAGCCGCCTCGACACCACCGGCCTGACCATCACTGGCGGCCCGAGCGTGACTGCGGCGGGCGTCAATGCCGGCAACAAGGTCATCAGCAACGTCGTTGCTGGCGTTGCGGGTACCGATGCGGTCAACAAGAGCCAACTCGATGCGGTCGCTGGCGGTTCTACGACCCAGGGCATGAACTTCACCGGCAACGATGCCGCCGCTGGCGTCGTGCACCGCGACTTGGGCCAGACGCTGTCGATCCGTGGCGATGCGGCCACGGCCGGCGCGTACTCCGGCGCCAACGTCAAGACGGTGACCGATCCGGTCACCGGCGCGATCAATGTGCAATTGGCCGAGTCGCCGAAGTTCGGCAACGTGGTGATCAACGACGGCGGCGCCGGCAAGATCACCGGCGTGGCCGCGGCTGGCTTGAGCGCGGCGAGCACCGATGCGGTCAACGGTTCGCAATTGTTCCAGACCAACCAGGACGTGGCTGCGCTCGGCAATCGCGTGACCACGAACGAGGGCGACATCGCGGCGCTGAACGCCGTGGTCGGTCCGACCGATCAGGCCTACCAGGACGCCAACGGCCACGGCGTGCGTTATGTCCGCACCAACGAGGGCCCCAACGCGCAGTCGGATGCCTTCGCGACCGGCGCCAACTCCACCGCCGTCGGTTACAACGCCCGCGCAGCCGCCGACGAAACCATCGCGATCGGCGAGAACGCGTTAGCCAATGCGCTCAGCGGCCTGGCCCTCGGCTCGGGTTCGGAGGCGACGGCGAAGTACGCGATCGCCATCGGCGATGAGTCCACGGCCAGCGGCGATTTCTCTTTGGCGTTGGGCGATACCGCCACTGCCAGCGGCGCGTCGTCGATGTCGATGGGCTTGGCCGCGACTGCCAGCGAATCGGCCGCTATTGCGCTGGGTGCGCAGGCGCGCGCCACTGGTGTGGTGGCATTGGCCTTGGGCAGCAGCGCGGAGGCGAGCGCCACCAGCGCAACGGCGATCGGTTCGAACAGCCGGGCCACCAATATGGGCAGCGTCGCGCTGGGCTCGGACTCGGTCGCCGATGGCGCCACGCTCGGCGAGGCGGCCTATGTGCCGACCGATTCGACCTATACCGTTGCCGCTCCCTTCGCACTGAGCGAAGTGTCGATCGGAAAGGCGGGCAGCGAGCGCCGCTTGTCGAACGTGGCGGCGGGCGCCGTCGATACCGACGCGGTCAACGTCAGTCAGCTCAAGGCGGTGGACAGCAAGATCGCCTCGCTCGGGGAGGATTCGCTGTTGTGGGATCCGACTGCCAACGGCGGCGCGGGTGCGTACAGCGCCAATCACCTGGGCAGCGGCCCGAACAAGATCGTCAACGTGGCGCCGGCCGATT
>NZ_JBAMDI010000286.1:0-1810 GCF_036961695.1 Pseudomonas sp. CGJS7
ATCAGCGCCTTCAACGGTTGCGATCGATTTGATCACAGGGTCGTTGCTGCCGACGTAGACGTTGTCCGGGGCAGTGACGGTGGCAGTGCCGGTTGTACCGTTAGCCGGGATGGTGATGGTGGTTTTGCCATCGTCCAGGGTAAAGGTCAGCGCCGCGTGCTTGTCGATCGGCAGACCGTCTTTGTTGGTCAGCGTGATGGTGTAAGTGATCTCGCCGCCTTCGGTGACCGAAGGGGTGGCGGTCAGCTTGGCCACTACTTCGTCGGTGGTGTCGGTGACATCCACCTTCGCAGCACCGCCCAACTCCAGGTTCTCGAAGGTGCGACCGTCTACATCCACAGCGGAGGTGATGCCCAGGCTGATCTGGCCAGCATCGTTGTAGACGTCATCGCCCTGAGCAGCGTGGGTGTACGGCGCGCTGGTTTCGCCAGCCTTGATGGTGACCTGAGCATTGTTGCTCAGGGTCACGACCAGGTCGTGGGCCAGCGGTTGGTTGACGTGCACGGTGAAGGTCGGTTTGACGTTCTCGGCCACCGAGGTCTGATCGGCCGTGATGGTGACCTTGACCAGGTCGCCTTCGTTGCCTGGGGTGCCTGGCTCGTCGGTGACCGACGTGCTGACCGGGGTCTTGTCCAGCGTCAGCTGTTCGAACTTGCCGACATCCGCGCCTCCAACGGTTGCGATCGACATCACGACAGGGTCGTTGGTGCCGACGTAGACGTTGTCCGGGGCAGTGACGGTAGCAGTACCCACGGTACCGTTGGCCGGCACGGTGATGACGGTTTTGCCGTCGCTCAGTGTGAAGGTCAATGCACTGTGGTTGTTGATCGGCAGGCCGTCTTTGTTGGTCAGGGTGATGGTGTAGGTAATCTCGCCGCCTTCGGTCACCGACGGGGTCGCGGTCAACTTGGCCACTACTTCGTCGGTGGTGTCGGTCACTTGAACCGAAGCGTTGCCGCCCAGTTGCAGATTCTCGAAGGTCGCACCAGTGGCGTCCACTGCCGAGTTGATGCCCAGGCTGATCTGGCCCGCATCGTTGTAGACGTCATCGCCTTGCGCAGCGTGGGTGTACGGCGCGCTGGTTTCGCCGGCCTTGATGGTGACCTGGGCATTGTTGCTCAGGGTCACGACCAGGTCGTGAGCCAACGGCTGGTTGACGTGCACGGTGAAGGTCGGTTTGACGTTCTCGGCCACCGAGGTCTGGTCGGCCGTGATGGTGACCTTGACCAGGTCGCCTTCGTTGCCTGGGGTGCCCGGCTCGTCGGTAACCGACGTGCTGACCGGGGTTTTGTCCAGTGTCAGTTGCTCGAACTTACCGACGTCCGCGCCTTCAACGGTTGCGATCGACATCACGACAGGGTCGTTGCTGCCGACGTAGACGTTGTCCGGAGCAGTCACGGTGGCAGTACCCACGGTGCCATTGGCCGGCACGGTGATGACGGTTTTGCCGTCGCTCAGCGTGAAGGTCAATGCACTGTGGTTGTTGATTGGCAGACCGTCTTTGTTGGTCAGCGTGATGGTGTAAGTGATCTCGCCGCCTTCGGTGACCGAAGGGGTCGCGGTCAGCTTGGCCACCACTTCGTCGGTGGTGTCGGTGACATCCACCTTCGCGGCACCGCCCAACTCTAGGTTCTCGAAGGTCGCACCAGTGGCGTCTACCGCCGAGTTGATGCCCAGGCTGATCTGGCCAGCGTCGTTGTAGACGTCATCGCCCTGCGCAGCGTGGGTGTACGGCGCGCTGGTTTCACCGGCCTTGATGGTGACCTGGGCATTGTTGCTCAGGGTCACGACCAGGTCGTGGGCCAGCGGT
>NZ_JBAMDI010000287.1:0-1751 GCF_036961695.1 Pseudomonas sp. CGJS7
AATCTGGACGCAGGTCCTCGGGCTTGAGCGAGTCGGCCTGACTGACAACTTCTTCGAACTGGGCGGGCATTCCCTGCTGGTGATCAATATCGTGTCGCGTATTCAACTCGAACTGGGGCTGAAGCTGGTCCCGCAACTGCTGTTCCAATACCCGGTGCTTGGTGCTCTGGTGGCGCAACTGCAAGCCACCGGCGCACAGGTGCAGGATTCGACCCTGAGCCGTCTGGAAGACCTGCTTGACGACATGGAGGGGCTGTGATGGACAGCACCGTTGCCGCGCGGATCGCTCGCCGCTTCATCACCTTGCCACTGGACAAGCGTGCCCTGTACCTGGAGAAGATGCTGGCCGAGGGCGTGTCCCCGGCCAACCTGCCGATCCCCGAGGTGCAGTCGGCCTTCGAGCAACTGCCGCTGTCCTTCGCCCAGGAGCGCCAGTGGTTCCTCTGGCAGCTGGAGCCGCACAGCAGTGCCTATCACATCCCCATGGCCCTGCGTCTGCGCGGCCGGCTGGATCGCCAGGCGCTGCAAGGTGCCTTCGAGCGTTTGGTGGAGCGGCATCAGACGCTGCGCACTCGTTTCGTCTTCGACCAGACGCGCCCATTGCAGGTGATCGACCCCGTGGCCGGGTTGGCCATCGCCCATGAGGTGGTCGGGCCGCTGGACCTGGCACAACTGGAGGCCCGGGTGGCCGAAGAAACCCGTCAGCCGTTCGACCTTGAGGCGGGGCCGCTGCTGCGGGTGCGTCTGCTGGAGCTGGCGCCCGACGATCAGGTGCTGGTGCTGACTCAGCACCATATCGTTTCCGATGGCGTGTCGATGCAGGTGATGGTCGGCGAGCTGATCGCCCTGTATGCCGGCTTGAGCCTCGGCCAGGCGCCGACCCTGGCGCCGCTGCCGATCCAGTATGCCGACTATGCCCTGTGGCAGCGCCACTGGATGGAGGCGGGCGAGCGTGATCGCCAGCTGGCCTACTGGACCGAGCGCCTGGGCGCGCAGCAACCGGTGCTGGAACTGCCGCTGGATCACTCGCGGCCGGCGCAGCCCAGCTACCGTGGCGCGCGTTGCAACCTGCAACTGCCGGCGGCCTTGAGTCATGACCTGCAAGCCCTGGCCCGGGCCGAGGGTGGCACCTTGTTCATGCTGCTGCTGGCGGCATTCCACGCGTTGTTGCACCGCTACAGCGGCCAGGACGATATCCGCATCGGGGTGCCCAGCGCCAACCGCAACCGGGTCGAGACCGAAGGGCTGATCGGTTATTTCGTCAACACTCAGGTGATTCGTGCCCAGGTCGCTGGCGAGCAGCCCTTCGTCGAATTGTTGCGCCAGGTGCGCCAGCACGCGTTGGATGCCCAGGCCTATCAGGAGCTGCCGTTCGAGCAACTGGTCGAGGCCCTGGCGCCGGAGCGCACCCTGGGGCTCAATCCGCTGTTCCAGGTGATGTTCAACCATCAAGCGGCCGGCCGTGGCGGGGCGACCAGCGCGCGCTTGGGCGATCTGCAGATCGAAGGCGTGGACAGTGTCACCGAAGTGGCTCAACTGGACCTGACCCTGGAGACCCGCGAATCGCCAGAGGGATTGGAGGCGTCGTTCATCTATGCCACCGACCTGTTCGAGCGCTCGACCATCGAGCGGCTGTCGATCCACTTCATCAATCTGCTGCAAGGCATCGTCGAGCAACCGCAACAACCGGTGGCCGAACTGCCATTGCTGGCGGCCGCTGAGCGCGAGCGCACCCTGGTCACGTGGAACGT
>NZ_JBAMDI010000288.1:0-1706 GCF_036961695.1 Pseudomonas sp. CGJS7
CTGCTGCCAGAGCAGATTGCCGTGGCTGTCGTAGCCGTATTGCCGAGTTCGCCCGGCTGTATCGGTGACCTGGACGGGCAGTGCCCAATGTCGTAGGTATTTGATGTGTTCGCGGCGGCCGAGGGGATCGCAGGTTTCGATCAGGCGGCCGATATCGTCGTAGCTGTAGCGCGATTCTCCGCCTGAGGGCCGATGCTTTTTTTCAAGTTGTCTGCTGATAACTTCATCTTGTCAGAAATTTTCGAGGGCTCGATGTATTTGTACGCCTCATACATCGCCCTCCAGTAATAGCGATGGTTTTGGCCGAGGCCATCGGTGACGAAGTTCTTGCCGTCCTCCAGATGTCGGTGCGGGCGGCAAATGAGATTTTAATCTTCTTCCTCGAATTGAATTTTGACTCCGTGACATGTTATGCCGATTTCAAATGTTTTGCGTATTGCTAGTTCGATGCTGTTTGTGATGTAGTCGCCAAGGCTTTTGTAATTTGAGTATAGAGGTGTAATTGCTCTAAATTTTTTCTCATCTACAGCTAGGAAGTAACCGAGCTCCTTTGGGGGGAGGCCATATGATGCGTCATCAAGACTGGGGGGCGGGACAGAGATTGAAATTTCAAATTCGTTGTCAGATGGGTATCTGGTTGTGCGCTTGTAAATGCCAATTTTATCGGTGTTTCTAATGGTTGCGGAGATTAAAATACCCCACCCATTAAGTTTTTCGATATTTATGGTTGGTCTTATTTTTTCTATGTATTCATTGATTTTGTGAGTGATATCATTGATGTCGATTAAATCGTTAATGCAGGGTACCTCATTGGAGATAATGCATTTGATCGAGTTTGGCATGGGTGTCCTCCGGGCTTGTTCAGGTTTTGGTTCGATTAAGGGCATGGTTTAGGATTGTAGCGGTTATCTCGCTCTTTGTTGTGCGGCAGTGCAAGTCCCTGACTTCTGAGGGTGCGAACTCTTTCTGCTTCAATTTCTTTCATTTCGCCCTTGGTGATATTTTTGTGTCTGCTGATGATTTTCGCGTATGCATTCTCAAAGCTAGGGTCTTTTCGCACTTTCCTTGCGCTTGCATGAGCTCTTCTATTTGCCCCATTAGCCATGACATCTTCTGCTTTGCCGATGCCAGTTTTAGCATGGCCGCCCACCGGGTCTATTACATCGTACAATACCCAGTCCCCGATAGAGCTGTGGCTGTTCTTATTCCACCCCCATGGATCGATCCATGTGAAGCTGTTTGATGCGTATAAGAATAGATTTGTGCCGCCCGCTAGTCCTATCGGGTCTGTTTGTATAAACCGAGCAATATCTGGATCATAAAATCTAAAGGTGTTGTAGTGTAGTCCCGTTTCTCGATCAAGATGCTGCCCTTGATACCGCAGGTTCTGTTCTCTCGCTTGGCGTGGACTGTGCCACTCATCCCGCGTCTTCCCCCAGCCCTCATAATCGCTACGCCAAATCGCATTGCCATTCGCGTCAGTCAGTTGCTCGGGAAGCCCGGCCAGGTTTGTATGAAAATACTGAACCACCTCCCTACCCATCGACCCATCGATCCGTGCCAGCGGTTCATAGCTGTCCGGAGTGGCATACACATACAAGCTAGCCAGCCCACTCTGCACTTCTTGCAGCAAGCGCAACCCTTGCCAGTGAAACAACACCCGCCGACGCGGCTCTGGATAGTCCTTCTGATAAACCTCCTTGCTA
>NZ_JBAMDI010000029.1:0-95074 GCF_036961695.1 Pseudomonas sp. CGJS7
CCGCCGATGCCGCAGGCTTCGCCGGCGGCGTAAATGCCGGCGACGTCGGTGGCCAAGTAGTCGTCGACCCGCACGCGCGGATGCGTCGCGCTCAGGTCCAGCGCGCAACCCAGTTGCGCGGCCAGTTCGGTGTTCGGCACCAGGCCGTAGCCGACCGCGAGTTGATCGACCTCGACCCGGCGGCGGCCGCGCGGGGTTTCCAGTTCGACTTCGCGCACGCGCTCATCGCCGTGCGCGGCGCGCACCCAACTGCCGCCGCGGTACGGCACCGCCGCCAGCCGCGCACGCAGACCGGCGGCTTGCGCCAGTTTCGACGGCCAGCGCCACAGCTGCGTGGCGAACCGCGCCAGTTGCGCGGTCGGGGTTTGTTCGTAGATGCCGAGCACCTTGGCGCCGTGCATCCGCGCGGTGGCCGCAGCGGCCAACAGCAATGGCCCGCTGCCGGCGATCACCACGCGCTTGCCGGCGATCGGCCAGCCTTGCTTGACCAGCGCCTGCAGGCCGCCCGCGCCGGTGACGCCGGGCAAGGTCCAGCCGGGGAACGGCAACAACAGTTCGCGCGCGCCGGTGGCCAGCACCAGCGAGCCGAAGCGCAGGCGCCGCGCCAGACCGGCCTGTTCCAACAGTATTTCGCCCGGCCAGGCGCCGATCACTTGCGCTTGTCCCAACCAGCGCAGATTCGGCAACGCGCGCAAACGAACGAACTCGTGCCGCGCCGGTGAGCGCCCGGGCGCGCGCACGTCCTCGCGCCAGACCTGCCCGCCCGCGCGCGCCTGCATCTCGACCAGCGTCACCTGCACGCCATGCGAAGCGGCCGCGCGCGCCGCGGCCAAGCCGGCCGGGCCGGCGCCGATCACCAGCACATCGCAGGATTCAATCATCGCAGCGCACCTGCATGCCTTCGCGCGCCGGCGTCAGGCACGCGCGCTGATGGGCGACGCCGTCGATGCTGACCCGGCATTCGAAGCACACGCCCATCCCGCACAACGGCGCGCGCGCTTCGCCGTCGCGCGAGCGGCGGAACCGCGACGAGGCCAGCGCCACCGCGGCGGCGACGTTGGCGCCGGCCGGAACTTCCACCGCCACGCCGTCCACGCGCAAATGCACCGACGCCGGCTTCATCGCAGCGCCCGGGTCGGCGCGAACGGCGCCGGGTCGATCGCCGGCGCGCGTTGCAGCAATTGATCGATCAGCAACTGCGCAGTGCCCAGCGCGGTGGTCACGCCCAGGCCCTCGTGGCCGGCGGCGACCCAGGTGTCCGCGCGCACGCCGGCCGCGCCGATATACGGCCGGCCGTCGGCGGTGGTCGGACGAAACCCGGTCCATACCCGCAACGCCTGCAGTTCGCGCAGCATCGGCAAGAACGCGAACGCGCGTTCTAGCATGCGTTGCAGCATCGGCATCGACACCTCGCGGCCGCTGGCGCCGAACTCGCGCGAGGAGCCGATCAGAATCTGCCCGGTCGGGCGCGGCTGCACATTGAAGGCGACGCTGCTGTCGGCGTCGCCGTGGGCGCTGTCGGCGTAGCCCAGTTCCAGCAACTGATGGCGCACCCGGCCGGGGTAACGTTCGGTAATGACCAACTGGCCCTTGCGCGCGCGCATCGGCAACTGCGGCAGCAGTTCGGGCAGCGCGCAGCCGGTCGCCAGCAACACCGGGCCGATCAGTTCGCGGCCGTCGTCCAGGCGCGCGCCGGCGGCGGTCAGCGCCACCGCGCGCCGGCCGATGAACGCGTCCGCGCCGAGGCCGCGCGCGAGCTGCAGCAAATGCAGCGCGACCCGCGGCGGATACACCACCGCCTCGTCCGGCACCAACATGCCGCCGCACAGGCCCGGCGCGAGTTCGGGTTCGAGCCGATACAGCTCATCGCCGTCGATCCGGCGCGCGCGCACGCCGGCCGCGGCCAAGCGCTCGATCTTGGCGGCGACGCCATCGAGTTCGCGCGGCTCGCGCGCCACCCACAAAGTGCCGCAGCGGCTGAATTCGGCCTGCGGCAGATCGGCGAAACGCTCCCACAGCCGCAGCGAATAGCGCGACAGCGCCAGTTCGTGCGGGTCGTCGTCCATCGCCACCAGATGCCCCATCGCCGCGGCGGTGGCGCCGCCGCCGACCGGGCCGGGATCGACCACCGCCACGCGCATGCCTTCGCGCGCCGCGCATTCGGCGCAGGCCGCGCCGACGATGCCGGCGCCGATCACGATGAGGTCGTAGCGGTTCATGCCGATGGCCGTCGCTCAACGCGCGGCGATGCCCCAGGCGAAGGGATCGTGTTCGTCGATCAGCAACAGCGAACACGCGGTGATGTGCGCGCTGCCGGTGATGGTGGGCAGAACGCCGCGCTCGCCGCGGCGGTAGGAACCTTCGAACACGCTGCCGAGCACGCTCTCCTGCCGCCACAGCGCGCCGGGCGCGAGCTTGCCGTCGGCGGCCAGACACGCCAGCTTGGCGCTGGTGCCGGTGCCGCAGGGCGAGCGGTCGTAGGCCAGCCCCGGACACAGCACGAAGTTGCGGCCGTGGTTGTCGGCGGCGCTGGCGGCGGTTTCCAACTCGATGTGATCGATCTGCGCACCGTCGGCGCCGGCGATGCCCGCCGCTTCCAACGCATGCCGGATCGCTTCGGCGTAGGCGGTCAACTCGCGCTGATGCGCCAGCGCGATCTCGCGCTCGGTCTTGGCGATGAAGAACCAGTTGCCGCCCCAGGCGACGTCGCCGACCACCTCGCCGTAACCGGGCACGTCCACCCGCACCGCGGCGGCGTGGCGCCAGCTCTCGACGTTGTCGACCGACACGCGTCCGTCTTCGTGCAAATGAGCGCCGACCGTGCCGACCGGGGTTTCGATCCGATGCGAGCCCGGTCCGATCCGCCCCAAGTGCTGCAAGGTACGCACCAGACCGATGGTGCCGTGCCCGCACATGCCCAGGTAGCCGACGTTGTTGAAGAAGATCACCCCCGCGCAGGCATCGGCCGATTGCGCCGGCAACAGCAGCGCGCCGACCACCGTGTCCGAGCCGCGCGGCTCGCAGGCGATGGCGCTGCGCCAATGGTCGAATTCGGCACGGAACCGCTCGCGCTGTTCGGCCAGGGTGCCGGCGCCGAGTTCGGGGAATCCGGAGACCACCACGCGGGTGGGTTCGCCGCCGGTGTGCGAGTCGATGATGTCGAGGCTGTGCATCCCGCCATGCTCGGCCCGGGGCCGCTGCGGGTCTAGCGGCCATTACCGGCATCGGATGCGGAATTCGGCATAATCGCGGCGACGTCACGACCCGGCCCCGGAGCTACCCGCCACGATGTCCTCGCCGCATTCCCATCCGGTCGCCCGGCCGACGCCGATCGACGCCGAACTCATGCAGACGCTGTGCGATGCGTTGCCGGACGTGGTGTTCTTCGTCAAGGACGACGCCGCGCGCTACACCCACGCCAATCTGACGCTGGTGCGGCGGCTGGGACTGAAGCGACGCGAAGACGTGATCGGCCGCAGCGTCACCGATGTATTTCCGGCGCGGCTGGGCGGGCGTTACGCGATCCAGGACCGGCGCGCGCTGGCCGGCGAAACCATCGAGAACCAACTCGAAGTGCATCTGTACCCGAACCGGCAACCGGGTTGGTGCCTGACCGGAAAACGTCCGCTGCCGCTGCCCGACGGCCGTCGCGGACTGGTCGGCCTGTCGCGCGATCTGGGCTCGCCCGACGGCCGCGATCCCACTTACGAACGTTTGCGCCAGGTCACCGAACACATGCAGCAGCACTACGCGGGGCCGCTGCGGGTGACCGAACTGGCGTTAGTGGCCAATCTGTCGGTCGCCCAGCTCGAGCGGCATTTCCAACGGGTGTTCCAACTCACCCCGCAGCAGAGCATCACCAAGATCCGGATCGAAGCGGCGATGCGCGAACTGCGCGGCGAGGCCAGCATCGCCCAGGTCGGATTGGCCTGCGGGTTTTCCGATCAGAGCGCGTTCGCGCGCCAGTTCAAGGCCACCGTCGGCATGTCGCCGCGCGAGTATCGGGTCCTGCATCGGGATTTCGGCAGCGCCGATTGACCGCTCCGCCCCTCACCCCGACTCCCCCCACCCCGTCATTCCGGCGAAAGCCGGAACCCATTTTGATCTTGCTCACCTCACCCGAGCCCGCCCCGCCAACCGCATTCAAGCCAACGCAATCGCCTCGATCTCGATCCGCCAACCCTCATCGTAAATCCCCACGATCACCACGCTGACCGAAGGCCGCGCCACCCCGAGCAACCGCTCGCGCCGCAGCTCGCGTTCGCGCCGCAGATCCTGCCGACGGGCCAGAAACACCGTCACCTTGACCAAATGCCTGAGCTGCATATCGGCGGCCGCCAACTGCGCTTCCAGATTGCGCCAGGCCAGCCGGCATTGCGCGCTGAAACGCTCGGGCGTGTCGCCATCGGCGTCGGTCGGCACCTGTCCGCTGATGAACAACAGACGCGAGCCGCGCTCGATCCGATGCGCGACCGGCGGCGCGGGCGAATCGTCCGCATCCATCGCCGTCGCGGCCGAAGCATCCGCGCCGGCCGCACGCCCCGCCACCAGCAGCACCGCCGCCGCACCGCCCGCCAGAATATCGCGCCGCTGCATGCCGGCCTCAGCGCGCCGCAGCGCCGGCCGCCGACGGCCACCGCCCGCTGTCTTCGAACGCACCGGCCACCGCGTCGGACAAGCGCTGGGCCAGGCGCCCATCGGGGTCGAGATCGGGATCGAAGATCGTCAGCTCCAGACCGACCGCATTCGGGCTCTCCAGCAGTTGCGCCAGCAGCGCGCACAGTTGTTCGAACTCCAGGCCGTCGGGATTGGGCGAATCCACCGCCGGCATCACCCGTTCGGCCAGCACGTCGGCATCCAGGTGAATCCAGAAACCGCGGGTCGGCATCGCCTCAAGCCGTTGCCGCGCCGCGCGGCCCGCCACCGCGGCGCCGTCGCGGCGGATCGCTTCGGCGTCGATGCTGTGGATGCCGGATTGCTCGAAGGCTTCGAACTCGTAGTCGCGCTTGTCTTCTTCGGCCAGCACCAGTCCCAGGTGCACTACGTCGCGCGGCTGGAAATACGGCGACTGCCCGCGCAGATCCGACAGCGCACGCGGACCGTGTCCGGTCGCCAAACCCAGATCGAGCCCGGCCGCGGTGAGGTATCCCTCATAGCGCTTGCGGTCGCGGACGAAAGAGAAATCGTCGTGCGCATCGATGAAGGCCAGGCCATAACGGCCGCGCTGCTTCAGCGCCAGACCGCTGCCGAGCAGCACGCTGCAGTCGCCGCCGATCACCAACACGAAATCGCCGCCTTCCAGCAACGGCGAGAGTCGGTCGGCAAGGGTCTGGCTGTAGTCGTGCAAGGCCGCACCGTTGCGGAAGCCGATGCGCAGATCGGGTTCGGGCGAATACGTCGGCGCTTCGACCCGGCCGGCGTCGTGCGCGCGCAGGCGTTCGACCAATCCGGTCGCGCGCAAGGCCTCGGGCATGCGGCGCACACCGGGTTCGACGCCGGGCCTGGGCGGGCGCAGACCCAGATTGCTGGGGGCGTCGATTACCGCGATCGCGGCGCGGTTTTGCGTCGAAGGGGATCGAGTCACGGCAACTCCCGGGTCCGCGGACGGCGGTTGCGCGCAGGCGCTCAGGGCCGGTAGCAACAAACCGCACAGCAACCAGCCTCTGGATCGAGCGCGCATCGGCCTTAACCATTAAAATATGATTTAAAGGTTATTAGGCTTCGTCAAAACCTGTCAATGGCGTTTTATCGGTTACCGACAAACGGCATGGCTGCCCACCGCCCCGAACTTCAGTAGCATCGCCCGATACCGCGCGCGGCCCCGCACTCACGGCGCCCGTGGCCGGCAACGCCCATCAGCGGATCCATCGATGCCCCAGGCTCAGCGTCTCCGTAAGTTGCTCCGCACCCGCGCCGTTTGCTCAGCCGCCCTGCTCGCCGGTTTGTCGCTCGCCGCGGTCGCGGCCGAACGCGCCGCACCGTCCACGCCAGCGCAGCAGCCAACGCCGGCCGCGGTGGAAGTCCGCACGCCGCAGGCGCCGAGCGCGGTCGCCGGCCGCGACGGGCTCGCGCATCTGGCTTATGAGCTGCACATCAGCAACTTCTACCGCTCCGGCGCGACGCTGCGCCTGCGGCGACTGCAGGTGTACGCCGACGACGCTTCCGCGCCGCTGGCCCGCTTCGAGGGCGAAGCGTTGCAACGCATGCTCGGCCCGGTCGAGGACGCCGATAGAGCGCTGGCGATCGCCGGCGGCCAGCGCGCCGTGGTCTTCGTCTGGCTGGACCTGCCGGCTGGGACGCCGGCGCCGCATTCGCTGCGCCATCGCATCGAATTCTCACGCGAGGGCGGCGCGGACGAATTCGTCGACGGCGCCCGTGTCGCGGTCGCCCAGAGCGCGCCACCGGTGTTGGGCGCGCCGGTGCGCGGCGGCCGCTGGCTGGTCAACGAAGGCCCGTCCAATCCGCAATCGCATCACTGGGGCAGCCTGGTCGCCAGCAACGGCCGGGTCTGCATTCCGCAACGCTATGCGCTGGACTTGGTGGGGCTGGATGCGCGCGGCCACGCGGTCCGCGCCGGCGTCGCCGATCTGCGCAAGAGCCGGCATGCCGACTGGATCGGTTACGCCGCGCCGGTGTTGGCGGTGGCCGACGGCGTGGTCCACTCCGCGCGCGACGGCGAGGGCGAACACGCGCCACTGTCGCCGCAATCCGAGCCCGCGGCGCTGACCGCCGACGGGCTGTACGGCAACTACGTCATTCTGGAAATCGCGCCGTCGGTGTTCGTGCACTACACGCACCTGCGCCGCGGCAGCGTCGCGGTAAAGGCCGGGCAACGGGTGCGGCGCGGCCAAACGCTGGGCACGCTGGGACAATCGGGCAGTTCCGGCGGCCCGCACTTGCATCTGCACCTGTCCGACTCGGCGGCCTTCGAAGGCTCCGAGGGCCTGCCGTTCGTGTTCGAACGCTTCGATTACGCCGGCGCCTGGTCGGTGCAGCAGGCCTTGGCGGCGGACTCGGCGCTGCCCGCCGCCGGCCAGGCGCATCGACTGCAAATGCCGCTGGACAACGACGTGGTGGGGTTCGATGCCGAACCGCCACCGTCGCGCTGAGGCCTCAGTAGCGATCGTTCAAGGCGAAGATCGGCTTGCGGTCCTGCCACTTGCCGCCGGTGAAGTCCGGGAACTCCAGGGTCTTGTGCTCGGCGATGGACTGCTCGGACAAGGGCGTGATCGCGCTCCAGGCGATGGCGTCATAGATATCGATCGGCATCGGCGCGTCGGCCTTGAGCGCCTCGACGAAGGCATGGATGACGAAGAAGTCCATGCCGCCGTGGCCGGCGTCGGCCGCGGCTTTACCGAAGCGCTGCCACAGCGGGTGGTCGTACTTGGCGAACCAGTCGTCGGCCTTGTCCCACTGGTGCGGCTTGCTCTTGCCTTCGATGTGGATCGCATCGTTGAGGTCCATCCACAGGCCGTCGGTGCCCTGGATGCGGAAGCCCAGCGAGTACGGACGCGGCAGCGAGGTGTCGTGCTGGAGCACGATGGTCTCGCCGTTGTGGCAGAGAATCTGGGTGGTGACCAGATCGCCGAGCTTGAACTTGACCTTGGCGTTGGGATGCTCGGGCCCGGCCTGCTTGACGATGTAGTCGTGCAGGCCGCGCGGCTTGCTGGAGAACGCGCTCAGGTGGGTGAAGCGGTTGCCGCGGTGGATGTCGATGGCCATCGCGCACGGGCCGATGCCGTGGCTGGGGTACAGATCGCCGTCGCGCTTGACCGAATGCTCGGTGCGCCAGCGCGCTTCCGACCACGCCTTCGGGCCGAATTCCACGCCGCCGCCGTAAGGGTGTTCGGGGTTGCCGCTGTTGAATTTGACCGCGCGCAGGTCGTGCTGATAACCGCCCTGCAGGTGCACGATCTCGCCGAACAGGCCCTGTCGGACCATGTTGAGCGCCGCCAGCACGTCGCGGCGGTAGCAGACGTTTTCCAGCAGCATGTACGGCGTGCCGGTGCTTTGCTGGACGCGCAGGACTTCCCAATGGTCGTCCAGGGTGATGCCGGCGACCACTTCGCAACCCACCGCGATCCGCGCCTGCATCGCCGCGATCGCCTGGGCGGCGTGGAATTCCCACGGCGTGGCGATGATCACCCCGTCCAGGCCGCCCTTGGCCAGCATCTTGCGATACGCCTCGTTGTCGCCGTCGCGGCCGTACACCGCCGGCTTGGCCTTGCCGGCCTTGGCGATCATCGCCAGCGAGCGGTCGAGCATGATCGGCTCGACATCGCACAACGCGGTCACTTCCACATCCTCGCGGCGCAGCAGTTCGGTCAGATGCACCTGCCCGCGCATGCCCACGCCGATCAGGCCGATGCGCAGCTTGGCGCCGCGCTTGCGCGCGAACGCCGGGGTGAACGCGCTGCTGGCCAGCAGCGTGCCGGCGGTGGCGGAAGTGGCGAGAAAATCGCGTCGGTTCATGCAGGCGCCTCGGTGGAATGCGTCGGTGGAATACGCTGGATGGGAACGACCGCGCTCAGCGCGGCAACGGTTTATAGGCGATGGCTTCGATCTCGATCTTGCAATCGACCATCATCTGCGAACGCACGCACGAGCGCGCCGGCGGTTGTTCGCCGAAGTATTCGCGGTAGACGCGGTTGAAGCTCCAGAAGTCGCGGGTGTCGTCGAGCCAGACGGTGACCTTGACCACGTCGCTCAGGCCGCAGCCGGCCAGGGCCAGCACCTTCTGCACGTTCGCCATGGTCCGCCGGGTCTGCGCCTCGATCCCGCCCGGCTCGATTTCGCCGCGCTCGTTCATCGCCACTTGTCCGGAGATGTAGACGAAGTCGCCGGCGCGCACCGCCGGCGAGAACGGCAGCGATTGGCCGCCGGCGCCGCTGGGTTCCAGGCCGTAACGGACGATGCCGTTGTCGTGTTCGCTCATGCGGGTCTCTCGCCGATCGTCGTGGGGGGCGCCCGCACAGGTGACAGCCCGGCCGCTCCATGAAATTATCTTACAAGCCTTAACGATGCATTTTGCACTGCACAATGCCTAAATATCAGGACGCCTGATAATTTAGCCAGCAAAGGCAAAGGCTTCGTGTTTTAAAATTACAAGGACCCGTCATGGCCGTCGGCCGCTCCGCCCCAGTCCGCTCGCTGTATGCCTACCCCTGGGACGTGGCCTCGCGCGGTGCGCGCGAATTCTCCGCGCAGGCCGTCGAGCTGGGCTTGAACTCGGTCACCCTGGCGCTGGTCTACCACGCCGGAAAATTCCTCAGCCCGCACCACCGCGGCCAACGCGTGGCCTTCCCCGAAGACGGCGCGGCCTACTTCGAACCCGATCGCCATCGCTACGGCGAGATCGCGCCGAGCGCGCACTCCGACCCGGCGCTGCGCCATGTCGCCGCCGATCTGGCCGACGACGGCCGCCTGCAGGTGCGCGCATGGACCGTGCTGCTGCACAACAGCCGCCTGGGCGAACGCCATCCGCTGCACGTCGCCCGCAACGCCTGGGGCGATGCCTACGTCTACAACCTGTGCCCGTCCTCGCCGGCGGTGTTCGACTACGCGCTGGCGCTGTGCGCCGACATCGCCCGGCAACCGGTGCGCGGCCTGGTGCTGGAAACCCCGAACTGGCTGCCGTATGCGCACGGCTATCACCACGAGTTCGCCCAGGTGCGCGGCAACCTGTGGCTGGAAACGTTGCTCGGCCTGTGTTTTTGCGCGCATTGCCGACAGTTGGCCGGCCAGGCCGATCTGGACGCCGACGCCTTGGCCGCGTGGTTGCGCGCGCGGGTCGACGCGTATCTGGTCGCGCCGGTGGACGCCGCGCCGGATCAAGCCGCGGCCTGGTTGATGGCGGATTTGCTGGAAACCCCGCAATTGGCGGCTTATGTGAAGTTGCGGCAGAAGCGCGTGACTGAGTTGGTCGCCGCGATCCGCGCCGCGGTGCCGCGCGAGCGCGAAGTGTGGGTGATCCCGACCGTGCAGCGGCCGACCGCCAACACCTGGCTGGAAGGCAGCCAGCTGGCCGCGCTGGCGCGCGCCTGCGACGGTATCGAGGTGCCGTTCTACGAGGCCAGCGCCGCGCGCGTGGCCGCCGACGCGTTCGATACCGTGCAGCGGGTCGGCGATCCGGCGCGGGTGCGCGCGATCCTGCGCCCCGGCCCGCCGGACCTGGGCGACGGCGCCGAGTCGGCTGCGGCGATAGCGGCTGTCAAAGCCGCCGGCATCGGCGATATTTCGTTCTACAACTACGGACTGCTGCGCCCCGACCGCCTGCGCGCGCTCGGCCAAGCGCTGCGGCCGCAACCATGACAGAACGAGCGCCGCCATGAATCGCATCCGGGGATCGGGCCGGCAGGGAACGACCTATGAGCAGCAATAGCCGATTGATCTTGATTACCGGAGCCGCCGGCGGCATCGGGCTGGGAGGGGATGTCCCATGACCAGCAATAGCCGATTGACGCTGATTACCGGGGCTGCGGGTGGAATCGGGCGAGGATTGGTGGAGCGCTTTGTCGCCGGCGGCGACCGCGTGCTCGCCCACGATCGCGACGCCGAGGGACTGCGCGCGCTGAGCGCCGGCTACGGCGACGGCCAGGTGCTGACCGTGGCGAGCGAGTTGTCGGATCTGGACGCGTTGCGCGCGGCATTGGCGCCGCTGACCGCCGCGCACGGCCCGATCGGCGCGGTGATCGCCAACGCCGGCAGCGCCGAAGGCCTGAGCCTGGCCGCCACCCGCGCCGAGGTCTGGCGGCGCGACATCGAGCTCAACCTGCACGCCAGCTACTGCACCTTCGAAGCCGCGCTCGACGGGCTCAAGGCCACCGCCGGCAACATCGTGTTCATCGGTTCGGTCAACGGCCTGGTCGCGCTCGGCCATCCGGCTTACAGCGCGGCCAAGGCCGGACTGATCAGCTACGCCAAATCCATCGCGATCGAATACGGCCGCCTGGGCCTGCGCGCCAACGTGGTCTGCCCCGGCACGGTCAAGACCCCGGCCTGGCAAGCGCGCGCGGACAAGAATCCGCAAGTGTTCGAAGAATTGAAGAAGTGGTATCCGCTCGGCGATTTCGCCGCGCCCGAGGACGTCGCCGAAGCGGCGTGGTTCCTGGCCTCGCCGCTGGCGCGGATGATCAGCGGCGCGGTGCTGCCGGTGGACGGCGGGCTGATGGCCGGCAATCGGGCGATGGCCTCGGAGCTGACCCTGGAGTTGTTCTGATGAACGATGCGCTGCAAGCCTTGCAACAACAGTTGCTGCATCCCGGCGTCAAAGGCCTGCCGCTGCAGCGGCCGCTGCGCCAGGACGCCATCGCCGGGCTCGATCTCAACGTGCTCGACGGCGCGCTGTCGTATCCGGTCGCGGTGCTGCGCCAGTCCACCCTGGATCACAACATCGCCTGGATGCGCGAGTTCGTCGAACGCGCCGACGCGCTGCTGGCGCCGCACGGCAAGACCACGATGAGCCCGCAGTTGTTTCAAGCGCAAATCGATGCCGGCGCCTGGGCGATCACCCTGGCGACGATTCCGCAATTGCGCGTGGCCCATCGTTTCGGGGTCAAACGGGTGCTGCTGGCCAATCAGCCGGTGGCGCCGGCGGATATCGAAAGCCTGGCCGCGTTGCTGCGCGATGAGCCGGATTTCCAGGCCTGGGTGCTGGTCGATTCCAGCGCCGGCGTGCAGCGCTTGAACCGGGTCATGCAGGCGATCGCGCCGCAGCGGCGCCTGCCGGTGTTGATCGAGCTGGGCGCCGAAGGCGGCCGCAGCGGCGTGCGCGATGCGCAGCAGGCGCTGGAACTGGCGCGCCAGGTCAACGCCGCCGCGCAGCTGAGCCTGGCCGGCATCGAAGGTTACGAAGGTTTGTGGGTCGGCGCCGACCGCGCCGACGATCTGCAACGGGTTCAATCGCTGCTGAGCCGGATGGTCGCGCTGACCCGCGACTGCGATGCGCAGGGCTTGTTCGACGGCGAGGAAATCCTGATCAGCGCCGGCGGATCGGCCTATTTCGATTTCGTCGCCCGTGCCTTCGCCGAACTGAGCGGATTGTCGCGGCCGCTGCGGCGGGTGCTGCGTTCGGGCTGCTATCTGACCTCCGACCACGGCTTCTACCGCGGCCTGCAACAAGAGATGCGCGGCCGCCACGACGCCGATTTCCGCCATGGCCTGCAACCGGCGCTGGAAGTCTGGGCGATGGTGCAGTCGCGGCCGGAACCGGGCCTGGCCTTGTTGACCTTGGGCAAACGCGACGCCTCCTACGACATCGAGCTGCCGCGCCCGCTGTGCTGGCATCGCCCCGGCGAGCCCGCGCCGCGGCCGATGCGCGACGCGCGCATCGTCAAGATGAACGACCAACACGCTTACCTGGAACTGCCGCACGAGCATCCGCTGCGGGTCGGCGATCTGGTCGCCACCGGCATCTCGCATCCGTGCACCACCTTCGACAAATGGCCGTTGATGCTGCTCAGCGACGACCACTACCGCGTCACCGGCGCGATCAACACTTTCTTCTGAGGAATCGTCCGACGTGTCCGACAACCTCATTCCGGCGATCCGCGCCGCGCTCGACACCCTCCGCCCGGCCGAACGCAAGGTCGGCGACGTGGTCCTGGCCGATCTGGACTTCGCCATCCACGCCAGCATCAGCGAACTGGCCCAGCGCGCGGGCGTGTCCGAGCCCAGCGTCACCCGTTTCTGCCGCGCGGTCGGTTGCGAAAGCCTGCGCCAGTTCAAGGTGCAGCTGGCCCACGGCCTGGCCGCGGGCGTGCCGTATCAGGCGGTCACCATCGACAAGGACGACGATGCGGCGACCTTGGTCCACAAGGTCTGCGACAGCATCTCGGTGGCCTTGCAGGACGTGCGCGAACGCACCGACCCGGCCGCACTCGATGCCGCCGCGGGTCTGATCGCCGGCGCGCGCCGGGTTTGCTGCATCGGCGTGGGCTCCGGTTCCGGCGTGGTCGCGCAGGACGCGTTCCTGCGTTTCCTGCGCCTGGACATCGCCGCCAGCGCGCACAGCGACGGCCACCTGCAACGCCTGGCCGCGGGCATGCTCGACGCCGACGACGTGCTGCTGGCGATCTCGCTGTCGGGCCGCAGCCCGGAGGTCAACGACAGCGTGCGCATCGCCAAGCAACACGGCGCGCGGGTGATCGCGCTGACCCAGGTCGGCACGCCGCTGGGTTGGGACGCGCACGTGCCGCTGCTGCTGCCGCCGTCGAGCGCGGCCACGCCGTACTCGCCGGGCGTGTCGCGGCTGATGCAACTGGCGGTGATCGACATGCTGGCGATCGCGGTGGCCCTGCGCCAACAGCCGCAGGTATTGGAAAAAGCGCGGCGGGCCAAGGCCGAGCTGGAACGCACGCAGTCGCCGAGGCGCGCATGAGCGCGAACGATGCGGCTCTGTACGATCTGGTGATCGCCAACGCGCGGGTGTTCGACGGCGGCGGCGGGCCGGAGTATCGCGCCGACATCGCGATCCACGGCGGACGCATCGCCGCGATCGGCGCGCCGGGCGGCTTGCGCGGGCGCAGCCGCGAAGACGCGCGCGGCCTGGCCCTGGCGCCGGGCTTCATCGACGTGCACACCCACGACGACCGCGCCGTGCTCGACGATCCGGGCGTGTTCAACAAACTCAGCCAGGGCGTGACCACGGTGATCGCCGGCAACTGCGGCATCAGTCTGGCGCCGTGGCGGGCCGGGCGCGAACCGCCGGCGCCGCTGTCGCTGATCGGCGCGCAAGCCGATTTCCGTTTCCAGGATTTCGCCGAGTATCTCGACGCGGTCGACGCCGCCAAGCCGGCGGTGAACGTCGCTGCGCTGGTCGGGCATTCCACTTTGCGCATCGCCGAAGTCGCCGACCTGGACCGGCCCGCCGATTCGGCCGAGATCGAACGCATGCGTGAGCGCCTGCGCTCGGCGATGCAGGCCGGCGCGTTCGGTTTTTCCAGCGGCCTGTTCTACCGGCCCAGCCGCGCCGCGCCCAACAGCGAAGTGATCGCCTTGGCCAGCGAAAGCGGCGCGCACGGCGGGGTGTACGCCTCGCACATCCGCGACGAATACGACGGCGTGCTCGACGCGCTGGACGAAGCCATCGACGCCGGCGAGGCCGCGGGCACGCCGGTGATCCTGTCGCACCACAAATGCGCCGGACCGGCCAATTGGGGGCGCAGCGTGGAGACCCTGGCGCGGATCGACCAGCGCCGGCGCAGGCATTGGGTCGGGCTCGACGCGTATCCCTACACCGCCGGCTCGACCGTGCTGGATCCGGATTACGTCGATGAGGCGATCCGGATCCTGGTGAGCTGGTCGACGTCGCATCCCGAGCAGGCCGGACGCGATCTGGCGCAGATCGCCGCCGATTGGAACCTCGACCAGAAATCCGCCGCGCGCCGCCTGCATCCGGCCGGCGCGGTGTACTTCCAGATGCGCGAGGACGACGTGCGCCGGGTGCTCGCCCATGACCGCACCATGATCGGCTCCGATGGCCTGCCGCACGACGCGCATCCGCATCCGCGCCTGTGGGGCGCGTTCCCGCGCGTGCTCGGCCATTACTGCCGCGACGAAGGCTTGTTCCATCTGGCCGAAGCGATCCGGCGCATGACCTCGCTGTCGGCCGACAGCTTCGGTTTGAAACGACGCGGGCGCATCGCGGTCGGGCTGGCCGCGGATCTGGTCTTGTTCGACCCGGCCACCGTCGCCGACCGCGCCAGTTTCGCCGAACCCAAACAAGCCGCCGCCGGCATCCACGCGGTGTGGGTGGCCGGCGTCTGCGCATTGCGCGACGGCCGGGCCACCGGCGAACGCCGCGGCCGCGCGCTGCGCCGCGAGGAGGAACGTCATGGCGGTTGAAACCGGCGCGCGCCGCGGCGACGGCGGCACCGTGCTGATCGGCGTGGACTGGGGCTCGACCCATCTGCGCGTGCACGCCTTCGACGCCCGCGGCGGCGTCATCGCCACCCGTCAGAGCGACCGCGGCATGGCCGTGTTGGCCGGCGCGGAGGAATTCGCCGCAGCCTTGGACGAATTGCTCAGCGTGGACCTCGACGACGGCACCGCGCCGATCCTGCTGGCCGGCATGGTCGGCGCGCGCAGCGGCTGGCAGGAAGCGCCGTATGCGCCGTTGCCGGCCGACGCGGCGACCCTGGCGGCGGGCTTGCAGCCGCTGCGGTTCAAGCAGCGGCGCGCGGCGATCGTGCCCGGCGTCAGCGGCCCCAGCGACGGTTTCGACGACGTGATGCGCGGCGAGGAAACCCAGGCGCTCGGCGTTCCGCCGGGCACCACCCGGGTGGTCGCGCCGGGCACCCACAGCAAGTGGTTGCAGGTGCAGGCCGGCGCGGTGGTCGGGTTTTCCACTTATCCGACCGGCGAGATTTACGCGTTGCTGCTGGAACGCAGTCTGCTCGGACGCGGTCTGCCGGCGAACGTTTGGTCCGAACGCGGTTTCCTGCACGGCCTGGACACCGCACGCGAACATCCCGATTGGTTGCACCAGTTGTTCGGCGTGCGCGCGCGCAACGTGCGCGACGCGGCGCCGGCGGAAGAATTGCCGTCGTTCCTGTCGGGCCTGCTGATCGGCTACGAATGCATCGGCGCCAAGGCCGCCGCCGGCGCGGCGGACGGCGAGGTGGCGATCATCGGCGGCGCCCAGCTGGCCGCGACTTACGCGCTGGCGCTGCGCCGTTTCGGCATCGCCCACTACATCATCGAAGGCGACACCGCGTTCTGCCGCGGGTTGTGGCGCGTCGCCCAGGCCGCCGGATACGTATGACGATTCCTTTGACTGCCGCGGTTCTGCACAGTTGGCTGGCGCAATCTCCGTTCGTGGCGATCTTGCGCGGGATCACCCCCGCCGAGGCGTTGCCGGTCGGCGAAGCGCTGTGGAGCGCGGGCTGGCGCATCATCGAGGTGCCGCTGAATTCGCCCGATGCCTTCGAGAGCATCGCCCGGCTGCAACGGCGGTTCGGCGACGCGATCCTGCTCGGCGCCGGCACCGTGCGCCGGATCGATGAGGTGCGCACGCTCAGCGGCCTCGGCGCGCGGCTGATGGTGTGCCCGCACACCGATCCGGCGCTGATCGCGCAGGCCAAAAGCGCCGGGCTGTTGACCCTGCCCGGCGCGGCCACGCCCAGCGAATGCCTGGCCGCGCTGGACGCCGGCGCCGATGCGCTCAAGCTGTTTCCGGCCGACGCGATCAACCCGGCGATGCTCGGCGGCCTGCGTTCGGTGCTGCCCGCCGACACCGCGGTGCTGCCGGTCGGCGGCATCGTCGCCGACAAACTCGAAGCCTGGCGCGCCGCCGGCGCCAGCGGGTTCGGGATCGGCAGCACCTTGTACAAACCCGGCTGCACGCCGGAGCACGTCGCGCGGACCGCGCGCGCCCTCAATACCGCCTGGAACCGAACATGAGTGGATTTCGCCGCGGCCTCGCCGCCTGCACCCTGGCCGTCGCGCTGTCGCTGACGGTATTCAATGCGGCCGCGGCGACGCCGCGCTTCGCCATCGAAGGCGACCGCTTCGTGCTCGACGGCAAACCGCATGTGATCCGCTCCGGCGAAATGCACTACCCGCGCATCCCGCGCGAGTTCTGGCGCGAGCGGCTGCGGCAAGCACGGGCGATGGGACTGAACACCGTCACCACCTACGTGTTCTGGAACCTGCACGAACCCGAACCCGGCCGGTTCGATTTCAGCGGCAACCTCGACATCGCCGCCTTCATCCGCATCGCCAAGGAAGAAGGCCTCGACACCATCGTGCGCCCGGGCCCGTACATCTGCACCGAACTGGACTTCGGCGGCTTCCCGGCCTGGCTGCTGCGCACGCCGGGCCTGCGCGTGCGCAGCATGGACCCGCGTTTCCTGGCCGCGGGCGAGCGCTACCTGCGCCGCGTCCATCAGGAACTGGCGCCGCTGCTGAGCAGTCGCGGCGGGCCGATCCTGATGATGCAGATCGAGAACGAATACGGCTCTTACGGCCGCGACCGCGATTACATGCGCACCGCCCAGCGGCAAATGATCGAGGCCGGCTTCGACCTGCCGCTGTTCACCTCCGACGGCGCCGGCCCGCATTACTTCGAAGGCGGCCCGCTGCCCGACGTGACCGCGGTGATCAATTTCGACGGCGATGTCGCCGACGCCGAAGCCGCGTTCGATGCCTTGCGCGAATTCCGCCCGCGCGGCCCGCGCATGGTCGGCGAATACTGGGCCGGCTGGTTCGACCATTGGGGCGAGACCCACCACACCACCCCGCCGGAGCGCGCGGCCTCGACCGTGGAATGGTTCCTGCAACGCGGCATCTCGTTCAATCTGTACATGTTCCACGGCGGCACCAGCTTCGGCTGGCTGGCCGGCGCCAACTACAGCCGCGAGATGCCGTACCAGCCCGACACCACCAGTTACGACTACGACGCGCCGGTCGATGAAGCCGGCCGCATCACCGCCAAATACCGCGCATTGCGCGAAACCATCGGCCGCCATCTGCAAGCCGGCGAAACCCTGCCGCCGCTGCCCGAAGCCGGCGCGCCGACCATCGCGGTGCCGCGTTTCGCGTTGCGCGAATCGGTGGCGCTGCTGGACGCGTTGCCGATGCTGAGCAAACCGGTGTCGGCCAAGTTGCCGCGCAACATGGAAGCGCTGGATCAGAACTACGGCTTCGTGTTGTACCGCGCCAGCGTGCCGGCCAAGGCCCGCGGCAAACTCACCGTCGATGAAGTGCGCGACTACGCCACCGTTCTGGCCGACGGCAAGCCGGTGGGCACGCTGGACCGGCGTTTCGGCGAGCGCGAGCTGGATGCGGATCTGAAACCCGGTACGCGGCTGGATCTGTTGGTCGAGAACATGGGCCGGATCAACTTCGGCGCGCGCCTGGACGAAGAACGCAAGGGCATCACCCGCTCGGTGCGGGTGGGCGCGGAGGAAGTGTTCGACTGGACCCACTATTCGCTGCCGTTATCGGACCTCAGCGGCCTGCGTTATTCGCAACGCGCGCAGACCGGCCCGGCGTTCTGGCGCGGCGAGTTCCGGCTCGATCGCGCCGGCAGCACCTTCCTCGACACTCGCGGCTGGGGCAAGGGCCACGTCTGGGTCAACGGCCACCATCTGGGCCGGCATTGGAAGATCGGCCCGCAGCAGACTTTGTTCGTACCGGCGCCGTGGCTGCGCCAGGGACGCAACGAAGTGGTGGTGCTGGACGTGGAAGGCGGCGCGGCCGAACGCAGCCTGCAAGGACTCACCGACCCGGTCTACGACACCGCACCCGATGCGTTGAAGCCGGCGCGGCCCGCCAAGCCCCGCTGACAACATCGCCCGCAACACCGCCGACAACACAGTCGGCAGAACCGCGTCACACACCCCACCGTCATTCCGGCGAAAGCCGGAACCCATTTTGACTTTGCTCTCAGACGATATCGCACGCAACACCGCCGACAACGCAACCCGCAAAACCGCACGACCTTCCCTACCGTCATTCCGGCGAAATCCGGAACCCATTTTGACTTTGCTCTTAGCGACTCGCGGCAAGCCACTTCTCGCTCGGCGCCAAGCGCCGAGCGAGCCGTCAACGAATTTCGCCCGGCTCCGGTTCAGTCGGCGTCACCAAGCGCAGATGCGGAGCCGAAGAAGTAGGCGCCGCATCGCCGGCCTGCGCCGATGCTTCAGCACCAGGCTCCCCGACCATCGCCTTGCGCACTTCAGCCAACATCGGCAGCAAGTTGTAGAACGAGTTCGCCACCGCCTTGCGCCCTAGCGCGCTGTAGCGGTCGCCCTCGCTCAAGGCGAACCAGGTCGCCGAACGCAGCGCCTGCATGGCCTGCTGGATTTGCGCGTCGTATGCCGGATCGCGCACCGAAATCTCATTCGAGCCCATCGCAACCTCCCGCCGGTTTTGCCGGCCATCTCAGCCTGCTCCAGCCTCGGATCAAAGCCTGCGACAGAGCATGAACCGGACGCGCGGCGCGATTGTCCGTTGTGCTGCCGATCAGTTTCGTCCGGTGCGACGCCGGGGTGGAACGCTGCGCCCAGCCCGACGGCCGACGCGGCGCGAACGCTCGCCGTCACCTTCCACCGATACGAACCAAGGAGGTAACCCGCGCATGAGCGACCTGATCGATCAAGCCCAACACTTCGAACAAATCAACCTCGCCCAATCGCTGCTGGCGCGCGAACAAAGCGCGCAAGCCAGCGTGCGGCCAACACCGGCAGGCTACTGCCTCAATCTGAACTGCTTCGAGCCCTTCGACGGCGAACCCGAACGCCTGTACTGCGGCCCGGCCTGCGCCGAGTCGCACCACCGGCAAATGCTGCGTGATGGGCACCGGCGCCCGCCGCGCTGAGCGGCGCGCCGGCCACTGGCCTGCACGCGCCGCGCTTAATGGCCCTTCCGCGCCCGGCCGCCGCGCGCGCATCGTGCCCGCCAGTCCAGCGCGAGCCGCCCGCATGTCCCGACCCGTCTCCACCGCCCGCCGCCGTTTGCTGATCGATGCCGTCGCCGGCGCCGCGGCGATCGGCCTGTCGCCGCTGGCCGCCGCGTCCACCGCGGCGCCGGCCAAGCAACTGGCAGGCACCGACATCGCCTTGCCGACCGGCGATGTGCGCGATTTCGATTTCTTCGTCGGCGACTGGACCTTCGTCAACAAGCGCCTGAAGCAGCGCTGGGTCGGCAGCGACGAGTGGGATGAATTCCCGGCCTCGCTGCGTTGCGAAAGCCGCATGGGCGGCGTGGTCAACCTCGACGAAGGCGCGTTCCCGACCAAGGGCTGGCAGGGCATGACCGTGCGCGTGTTCAACCTCAAGGAACGGCGCTGGTATCTGTACTGGATCAACAGCACCACCGGCGAATTGTTTCCGCCGGTGGCCGGCGGCTTCGACGGAAACCGCGGCGTCTTCTACGGCGACGACACCGACGAGGGCCGGCCGATCAAAGTGCGCTTCCTGTGGACCCGCATCGACAAGGACCACGCGCGCTGGGAGCAGGCGTTCTCGCTCGACGGCAAGACCTGGGAAACCAATTGGTATATGCAGCACACCCGGGTCGGGGCCTAGTAGCATGGCGGCATGGCCAAACATGCCGGTTCCGTGTTCTGCGTCGACGTCACCGGGCTGGAGCCGGACAGCGGCCAGCCCGCGTACGCGCGCATTTGCGAACGCATCCGCGCCGCCATCGTCAGCGGCGCGCTGGCGCCGAACGCGCGGCTGCCGTCGGGCCGCACCCTGGCCCAGGACCTGGGCGTGGCGCGCAACACCGTGGATTGGGCGCTGGACCAACTGGTCGCCGACGGCTACATCGTCCGTCGCCGCGGCGCCGGCAGTTTCGTCGCCGCGCGCTTGCCCGAACGCGACGCGCCGCCGCTGACGCCCGCGCGCGCCGCCGGGCCGGTCGCCGAGACCGAGCCACCGCGGCTGTCGCGGCGCGCGCAAGCCCTGCGCGCTTATCCGGGGCATTACACCGCCGCTTCGGCGGTTCCGTTCACGCCGTCGCTGCCGCCGATCGCGGCGTTCCCGCGCGCGGTCTGGAACCGCCTGCTGCAACGCGAAGCCGGCAAGCCCGGCGACGAGTATTGGCAATACGGCGCCAGCAACGGCCTGCCGGCCTTGCGCAGCGCGATCGCCGCGCATGCCTCGGCGATGCGCGCGGTGCGCTGCTCGCCCGAGCAGGTGGTGGTGGTCACCAGCACCCAGCAAGCGGTGGAGTTGGCGGCCAAGGTGTTGGCCGATCCCGGCGACGCGGCGTGGTGCGAAACGCCCGGCTATCAACCGGTGCAGCACTGTCTGCGCGCGGCCGGCATGGAGGTGGTGGCGGTGCCGGTGGACGACTCGGGCTTGAACGTCGAGGCCGCGCTCGCACTGAATGCGAGCGCGCGCCTGGCCTACGTGACTCCGGCGCATCAGTACCCGCTCGGCGTGGAGATGTCGCTCCAGCGGCGCAAGGCGCTGCTGGCCTGGGCCCACAGCCACGACGGCTACGTGCTGGAAGACGACTACGACGGCGATTACCGCTACCTCGGCCGGCCGATCGCCTCGTTGCAGGGCATGGACGAACACGGCCGGGTGATCTACATCGGCAGCTTCAACAAGATTCTGTTTCCCGGTTTGCGCATCGCCTACGCGATCGTGCCCGAAGCATTGATCGCCGGCTTCGTCGACGCCAAGCACGCCGCCGACGGCCACACCGCGCTGCTGATGCAGGGCGCGCTCGCCGCCTTCATCCACGAAGGCCATCTGGGCCGGCATTTGCGCAAGACCCGCGCGCTGTACGACGAACGCCGGATCGCCTTTGTCGAGCAAGCCGCCGCGCTCGCCGACCTGCTCGACTTCGGCCCGGCCATCGCCGGCATGCACGTCGCCGGCTTGTTCAAGCGCGAACTCGGCCGGGGCCTGGACGACCGCGCCATCGCCGAAACCTGCGCCCGCGCCGGCATCGTGGTCCACCCGCTCAGCAAGTACGGCGCCAGCGAGCGCAGCGGGCTGGTGTTCGGTTTCGCCGGCGCCACCCGAGCCGACACGCGCGCGGGGCTGGCGATCGTGCGCCGGGCGATCGAAGCGGCGCTGGCGCACGACGCGGCCAATTGATCGCGACGGCCCGCCGGTTTTGTTACCGCTGTCGCGACCGGCGCCGCATCGCCGCCGGCCGATTCAGATCGTCACCTCGCCCACCGCCGCCTGCTGCACCGTGACCCGGTCGCGGCCGCCGGCCTTGCTGGCGTACAGCGCCGCATCGGCGCGTTCCAGCAGTTGTTCGAAGTTCTCGCCCGGACGCAGTTCGGCCACACCGACGCTCAGGCTCAGCGGCAACATCCGCCCGTTCACCGTCAACGGGTTGGCGCTGACGGTGCGGCGCAAATGCTCGGCCACCACCAGCCCTTGGTCCAGGCGCGCACCGGGCAGGCCGACCAGGATTTCGTCGCCGCCGTAACGGCCGCACAGATCGGTCGCGCGCAACCGGGCGCGGGTGCGCTCGGCCACCGTGCGCAGCGCTTCGTCGCCGGCGCTGTGGCCGTGCTCATCGTTGATGCGCTTGAAATGGTCGATATCGAAAAACACCACGGTCAGCGGCCGTTGGTCGCGGTGCGCTTCCAGGATCGCTTGACGCAAGCCCTCCTCGATCGCCGCGCGGGTCATCACGCTGGTCAGGCGATCGTAGGTCGCGCGCTGCTTGGCGTTGTCGCGGTCGCGGCGCAGTTGCTGCAGTTTCGCCGCCAGCCCCAGCAGCAAGCCCAGACCGCCCAGCACCAGCCCGACCGGATAGGCGTATTCGAGCCAGGCATACGCCGGCCACCAGCGTTGATACGCGCCGATCAACACGATCAGCACCGCCGCCAGCGGCGTCCACGCCAGCATCAGGAAATACGCTTCGCGCTGGCGCCGCGCGATCGCCACCGCGCTGGCGTAAACGATCGCGCCGATCACCACCAGCAACACCGCGTTGCCGAAGCTCGCGCTGATCCGCCAGGTCCGGAACACCGACACCGCCAGCAAGCCGCCCAGCAACCAGCTGCACACGTTGAGCAGCTTGGCCACCGGCGGCTGGGTCGCGCGCAGGTCCAGGAAGAACATCAGAAAGCGCACGCTGGCCAGCACCGCCGCGGTATTGAGCACGACGTTGCTGCGCCGGTCGGGCAGGATGTCGGCGAACCACGGGATGATCCGGATTTCGCCGCCCTCCACCGCCAGATTCAGCGTCTGCACCAGCAAGGTCGCGCACAGGAAGGCGTAACCGGGCTCGCGCAAACCGACCCAGAAACCGAACGCGAGCAACGCGATCACCCCGAGCGCGGTCAGTACCACGCTGCGCAGGGCGACGTGGTTCATGTCCTGGCGATGCACGCTGTCCAGCGGCTCGATGCTCAACGCCGAGACGGTCAGATCGGTCGCCAGCACCCGCAGGTAGATCACTTCGCCGCGGCGCAATCCGCCGTCCAGCGGGAACACCAGAAAGCGCGAGGAATGGCCGAAGTCGGCGGCCTTGCCGTGGACCGAACGCCGCACCGGCCGGTCGGCGCCGTTACGCCAGACGCTGACCAGTTTGCGATACGGCTGATCGAGCACCAACTGCGGCGAACCGGCCGCCGGCACGTCCTCGGTCGCGGTCAGCCGCCACCAGTGCGCGCTGCGGTCGAGCACCAGAATGCGGTTGCCGGCCAGCGGCGCGAAGCGGCGTTCGAACGCGCCGGCCAGCACCTGCGCCGGCGCCGGATCGGTGGAAGGGTGCAGTCGGGCCAGGGCGAACGGCTGCGCGGCGACCCAGCCCGCCGCGGTCAAACCCAGCAGGGTCAGCAGGGTCTGCCAAATGAGGCGCCAGGACCGGTCCATTTCCGTAGCCGTTGAACGAAGCCGGCGCGCGCATGGCGCCGCGCCGGAGCGCCCGATCTTACCGTTCGGGGGGCGCTCCCGGGCCGGATCGACATCGGTAATCCGGCCCCGGTGTTCGCGCGCCGTCACAAAACTCCGCACCCGGACCCGGCCGGCGGCGCGGCCGAATTGTATGCAATGGTCAAGTTGCGAAACCCGACAGCTTTCGTTGCAGCGCGGCCGGCGATGCTGCCGCGGTCGGTCCGGCCACAGTGGGCCGGGCCGCGGCGGCCCGTCGAGCAGACTCGGCGCTTGCGCGTTCCGGCGCGGGCGCCGCATCGCGCGCGCGCCGCGCACTCAGGTCGCGCGCGCAGACGCTGGACGCAAGGCAGGAGCCGCTGCGCGCACCGCCCACGCCGATGGCGTGCCGCCTTGCCTCGCTCGACGCGGGTCCGCCGACACCGGCGGAGCGCGCGCGATCCGATCCGCCGCTGGCGCGCGGCGCAACGGCCGCGCGAACGCAACGGCGCAACGCCCCGGCGTGTCCGCACCTCCACTGCCGGCAACGGCGCCGCGCTCGATCGAGTCGCTCTCGATCGACTCGGCCCACACCGACTGGTCCCCCAATCCAACGCCTACTTTTTTCTGGAGACGCAATGAACAAGCTCACGGTAACGGCCCTGGCGCTCGCCCTGGCGATGCTGGCCGCGAACGCGCACGCGCTGTCGCCCGCCACCACCATCGCCCCGACCGCCACCGCCGCCGCCAAGGCCGCCTGGAAGCCGCTGACCCCGGGCACCACCTGGAACTGGCAGCTCGACGGCCGCACCGTCAACGCCAGCGTGCTCGACCGCTCCACCAACCCGAAGAAGATGCTCGACATCGACCTCGACGCCACCCCGGCCACGACCATCGCCCAGCTCAAGGCCAAGGGCATCTACGTGGTCTGCTACACCGAAGTGGGCAGCTACAACAGCCGCCGCGCCGACGAAGCCGAGTTCCGCAAGGTGCCGGGCCTGATCGGCAAGCCGATGGACGGGTTCGAAGACGAAAAGTGGCTCGACGTGCGCCGCACCGACGCGTTGATGCCGATCATGGAAAAACGCCTGGACATCGCCAAGGCCAAGGGCTGCGACGGCGTCGAGCCGGACCTGGACGATTCCTACACCGAGGACACCGGTTTCGAGCTGACCATCGAAGACTCGCTGCACTACCTCGGCCTGCTGGTCGACGCCGCGCACGCGCGCGGGATGTCGATGGGGCTGAAGAACGGGCCGGAAATGGCCGTCTACGCCGCCACCTTCGCCGACTGGGCGCTCAACGAAGAGTGCAACGAGCACGACGAATGCGGCGGCTACAAGGAGTTCATCAAGCGCAACAAGGCGGTGTTCCAGGTCGAGTACCGTTCCAACGGCACCCGGGTGAAGGACTTCTGCCCGCAGGACAACAAGGCCAACTTCGACGGCTTGCTCAAGGACGCCAGCGAAGAGCTGCACGCCCTGCCGCGCGACGCCTGCCGCAACGGCTGAGTTTGCACGGCCATCGGCCGTAACCACGCGACACCGGCCGGCCCCGCGAGGGGCCGGCTTCGCATCCGCGCCGCGACGCGCGGCTCAGGGATCGGGAATCTGCATCGTCACCGACGCCGCCGAACGCTCGGCCGGGCCGTGATACACCGCTTCGATGTTGTTGCCGTCCGGATCGAGCACGAACGCGGCGTAATAGCCCGGGTGGTAGCTGCGCTCGCCCGGCGCGCCGTGATCGCGCCCGCCCGCGGCCAGGGCGGCGCGGTGGAACGCCTGCACGGTCTCGCGGTCGGGCGCCTGAAAGGCCAGATGGGTGCGCGAGAGTTCGCCGTCGGCGCGGTCGACGTACAGCTCATCGATATAGAAATCGTCGGGCCCTTCGACCAGATCCGATTGCAGGCCCAGCGCCGCGGTCACCGCGCGGTAGAAGCGTTTGCTCGCCTCCAGATTGGAGGTGCGCAGTTGAACGTGATCGATCAATCGGCCTCGGTGCAGTTGCATGAGCGTCTCCCGATGGGCGCGGGCGCTGCAGCGGCAGCGCGATCCGTTTTCCCGCCCAGGATGCGGACGCCGACGTTAAGCCTCCGCCGATGCCGCGTTAGCGGTGCGCGAACGCGCTCAGCGCCGATACCGTTCCAGGCCCAAGCCTTCCAGGCTGATCTCGGCCTGGCGCCCGCCGATCAGATCGGCGATCACCCGTCCGGTGCCGGCGGCCATGGTCCAACCCAAGGTGCCGTGGCCGGTGGCCAGGAACAGCTTGCCCAGACCGCTGGCGCCGAGCAGCGGCGTGCCGTCGGGAGTCATCGGCCGCAGGCCGGTCCAGAATTCGGCCTGCGCCGGATCGCCGCCGCGCGGGAACAGATCGGCGACCACATGATTCAAGGTGCGCCGCCGCGATTCGTGCAGGCGACGGTCGTAACCGGCGAGTTCGGCGGTGCCGCCGACGCGGATGCGATCGCCCAGCCGGGTCACCGCGACTTTGTGGGTCTCGTCCATGATCGTCGACTCCGGCGCGTAGCGCGCGTCGCTGATCGGCAAGGTCAACGAGTAACCCTTGACCGGATACACCGGGATGCGGATGCCCAGCGGCGCCAGCAACAGCGGCGAATAGCTGCCCAGCGCGAGCAGGTACGCATCGGCGCGCAGCTCGCCGGCATCGGTGCGTACGCTGCGCAGCTCGCCGCCGTCGCGCTCCAGCCCCTGGATGTCGACACCGAAGCGGAACTTCGCGCCCAGGGCTTGCGCCAGCACCGCGATGTTCTGGGTGAACTTGAAGCAATCGCCGGTTTCGTCGCCCGGCAAGCGCAAGCCGCCGACGAATTTGTGCTTGACCAGATCCAGCGCCGGCTCATGCCGCACATAGCCGGCGCGGTCGAGCAGTTCGAACGCCACCCCGGACTCGCGCAGGATCTCGATGTCCTTGCCGCTGTCGTCGAGCTGACGCTGGGTGCGGAACAACTGCAGGGTGCCCTGCTGGCGCGCGTCGTAGGCGATGCCGGTGTCTTCGCGCAATTCGCGCAGGCAATCGCGGCTGTACTCGGCCAGACGCACCATCCTCGCCTTGTTGATGCGGTAACGCGCGCTGGTGCAGTTGCGCAGCATCGCCAGGCACCAGCGCAACAGCGCCGGGTCCAACTCCGGCCGGATCACCAGCGGCCGGTGCCGCATCAGCAGCCATTTGATCGCCTTCAGCGGCACGCCCGGTCCCGCCCACGGCGCCGAATAGCCGGGCGAGACCTCGCCGGCATTGGCGTAGCTGGTCTCCATCGCCGGCGCCGACTGGCGGTCGATCACTTCGACTTCGTGGCCGGCCTTGGCCAGGTAATACGCAGCGGTGGTTCCGATCACGCCGCTGCCGAGAATCAAGACTTTGATGCCGCTCTCCCGCCGCCGCACAGGCCAGGTCAGGCGCGCCGGGCGCCGCAGTGGCGCAGGCTATCACCGCCGACGGCGGGTTCGAAGTCCGCTGGTCCGCGCGGATGCGCCCTCGGTCTCGCCATCCGCCGCTAGCGCGTCCGGCGTGCGCGATTCAATCGCGAATCTCGAACTGCGGATCCTCATCCAAGGTCCCGTCGGCCAACAGCACCACGAACTTCTGGCCGTCGGCGCGGAACAACACCGGGATCGGGTCCAGGAACATCGGCCGGCGCACGAAGCGCAAGTTCCAGCCGAACAGTTCCAGCGTCGTCAGCGCTTCGAGTTGCTTCGGGGTAAGCCCGGCGCGCAGGCCCGCCGGGTTTACCGACTCGGCGGGTTTGCGGCGTTCGCGATCGGTCATGGCAAGCGCCTGCTGAGAGGTCGAAATCGGCGATCACCATAACGCAGCGCAGCTGAGCGCGACTTGGCTGAGCGCAGTCGCAAACTTTCAGGAGAAGTGCGATGGATGCCGCGATTTTCGGGTACGCGATAGCTCAAGCCGGCAGCAGGAACTCGATCACCGCGCGCTCGAACGCCTCGCCGAACTCCACGTTCGACAAATGCACCACCGGCAAGCTCAGCAACTTCGCGCCCGGAATCGTCGCGGCGATGGCCTCGCTGTGGCTGGCCGCGGTGACGGTGTCGAACTCGCCGGCGATCACCAGGGTCGGCAGCGGAATCAGGGCGATGACCCGGCGCAGGTCCATGTCGCGCACCGCGGCGTAGTTGCCGGCCAGACCGCGCTGCGGGGTCGCCAGCAACATCGCCCGGAACTCGCGCACCGCCGCCGAATCGCCGTGCAGCATCGATTCGGGAAACCAGTTGCGCAGAAACATCTCCGCGGTCTCGCCCATGTCCGGCGCCTGCAGCACCGCGGCGATGCGCTCATCCCATTGGCCGGCCGGGCCGAGATAGGCCGAGGTGTTGCTGAGAATCAGCCGCTCGATCCGCTCGGGCGCATGCACGCCGAGCCATTGCCCGACCATGCCGCCGAGCGACAGGCCGAGAAAGTGCACGCGCTCGATGCCCAGCGCGTCGAGCAGTTCGAGCGCGTCGCGGCCCAGACGGTCGAGCGAATAGGCGCCGTCGGCGACGCCGGAGCCGCCGTGGCCGCGCAGGTCGTAGCGCAGCACCCGGAAATGCCGGGTCAGCGCCGGAATCTGTGCGTCCCACATGTGCAGGCTGGTGCCGATGGAATTGGACAGCATCAACACCGGCTTGGCGGCGTCGCCGTCGAAACGGTAGGCGATGCGGACGCCGTCGCCGGCGAGGGTATGGGACAAAGCGGTCATGGGGGCTTGCTCACGGGGTCGCTTCGGAAGCCGCGACTTGCGCCGATCGCAATGCCTGGCGGGTTCCTGCAACGGCGCTGGCCGTGAAACAAGGCTAGTTGCGGCGGGTCCGGCTTGATATTACAAAGATCGCACAGTCTTTGTAGGCACAGTCGACAATCCCATGAGCGCCTTCACTCTGCACGATTTGCAATGCTTCGACGCGGTGGTGCGCGCCGGCGGCTTCCAGGCCGCCGCGGCCGCCTTGCATCGCTCGCACCCGGCGGTGTTCGCCGCGGTGGCCAAGCTGGAGCGCCAATTGGGCCTGAGTCTGCTCGACCGCAGCGGTTATCGGGTCCAGCCGACCGAGGCCGGGCGTTCGTTTCATCGCCGCGCGCAATCGCTGCTGAGCGAACTCGAGGCGCTGCGCACCCACGCCGAACGGTTGGCGATGGGCGAGGAGAGCGAGCTGCGGGTGGTGATCGGCGATCTGTGCCCGCGCGCGCAGGCGCTGGGCGTGCTGAGCCGGTTCTTCGCCCAATGCCCCGGCACCCGCCTGCATCTGCATTTCGAAGCGGTGGCCGGGCCGTGGGAGCGTTTGTTCGACGGCGAGGCCGATCTGATCCTGCACCGGATCGACAAGAGCGATCCGCGCCTGGAGTGGATCGATCTGTGCGAGGTGCGGATGACCCCGGTGGTCGCCGCCGGATTCCTGCCGTTTCCGATCACCCGCGCGATCCGGCCCGAGCAGATGCGCGGCCTCACCCAATGCGTGATGCGCGACAGCGCGCGCCACTCGCCGCCGCAGGATCACTTCACCGTGGCAGGCGCGCAGCAATGCACCGTCGCCGATCAGCTGATGAAAAAGGACATGATCCTGCACGGCATGGGTTGGGGCCACATGCCGCAGTTCCTGATCGAAGAGGAACTGGGCGACGGCCGCTTGCAGTCCATCGCCGGCCGTTACCTGCCCGGCCGCGCCGAACAACTGGTCGCCGCGCGCCGGCGCGATCGCGCGCACGGGCCGGTCGCGGACCGGTTGTGGGCGTACTTGCAGACCCAGTCGCGTTCGTTCCCAAGCGCTGCCGTCGCGCCTGTCGGCCGCTCGCGGAAAATTACAAAAGCACGCTGATGGCGTGTGCGGGCGGCGATATGATGCGGCCTGGCTGCCGGATCTTCGCCCGGACATCGTGGCGAGCAACCGCCTGCAGACAGCATCGGCAATCGCGGCGCGGCGCACGATGACGGCGCCGCGCGGCCTTTCGGGAGCGCAGGGCGATGACAGAGCAATGGCTGGACCTGGGCATCGCCGTCGCCGCGGCGGCCAGCGGCCTGATGGCCGGATTCTTCTACGCGTTCTCGATCTGCGTGATGCCCGCGCTGGCGCAGCGGCCCGCGGCCGAAGCGGCCGCGGCGATGCAATCGATCAACCGCGTGGTCCTCAACCCGTGGTTCCTGCCGGTGTTCCTGGGAACCGCGCTGTGGACGATCGCCCTGGCCGCGGTCGCGCTGGCCGACGGCTTGAGCGCCGCGTCGCTGTGCATCGGCGCCGGCGCGGCCGCGTATTGCCTGGGGACGTTCGCGGTCACCCTGCGATTCAACGTGCCGATGAACGACGCCCTGGCCGCCGCCTCGACCCAAGACCCGGCGATCGCCGCGCACTGGAGCGCTTACTTGCGCGACTGGACGCGCTGGAATCATGTGCGCAGTTGGGCCGCGCTGCTCGCCACGCTCTGCTTCATCGCCGCCTTGCTGGTCTGACCAGCTTGCTCGCAGCCGACACACACCGCATGAACTTCGAACCAGACGGCGAATTTCCCGAACAAGTCGAAAAGCGCATCCGCATCGACGCGCCGCCCGCGCGGGTGTGGCGCGCGCTGACCGATCCGCACTGCGTGCCGCACTGGATGTCCGATGAGCCGTTCCAGATGAGCACCGACTGGACCGTCGGCGGCCCCATCGTTTTCCGCGGCACCTTGCACGGCAGGCTGCGCTTCACCAACAGCGGCCGGGTGTTGGCGTTCGAACCCGAGCGCGCGCTCGAGTACAGCCACTGGAACTCGCTGTCGCGGCGGGTGCTGCCCGACCTGCCGGAGAACCACGCGATCATCCGCCTGGATCTGCACGCCGACCCGCAAGCCACCGAGGTGCGCCTGACCCTGAGCAACCTGGGCAACTACGCCATCTACGGCCACATCAACTACTACTGGGAACTGTCGCTGGTCGCGCTCAAGCGCTGCTGCGAATCCCAGCCGCGCTGAATCCGGTCCACCGGCGCGCCGCCGGACGGCGCGCCGCGCGGCGATCACTTGTCCAGCAAGTTGTCGGTATTGGCCGCGTTGTTGATGATGTTGGAGAACGGCAGCAACTGGTTGACGAAGCGGTTCCAGCGGGTCACCCCGGCCGGGCCGACGAACACCACATCGCCCGCCTGCACCGAGAACTGGCTGGCCAGCGCGTAAGACGCCGGCGACTTGGCGTTGAGATGGAACACCGTGGCCGGTTGCTTCTTCATGTCCTCCACGCCGCGGATCACGTACACCGCCTCGCCCTTGGCGGTGAGCGGATTGAGCCCGCCGGCGCGGCCCAGCGCCTGGGTCAGCGACATGTCGGTGGTCTTGAAGGTCAGCGCCTGCGGGCGCACCACCTCGCCGACCACATAGACTTCCTTGCGGTCGTTGTACGGCATGTACAGATGGTCGCCGGCCTTGAGGTAAATATCGTTGGCCACCGACTCGCCGCGATTGAGCCCGTCCAGATCCAGGCGGTATTGGCGGCCGCCGCGGGTCAGCACGAATCCGGCCAGGTCGGCGCGGATCGGGTCGACCGTCGCCGCGCCGATCGCCTGGGCCAGGGTCAACGGCACGGCGGTGATCGACTGGCGCTCGGTTTTCACGAACGCGCCTTGCAAGGTCACCCGCTGGCTGCCGTACTCGATGATGCTCAGATCGACCTGCGGACTTTCGACAAAGCGCGAAATCTTGTCGGTCAGCAGCGTGCGCAATTCTTCGATGGTCAGGCCTTCGGCGCGGACCACACCGACATAGGGATAGAACAGGGTGCCGTCCGGACGCACCAGGCGCCCGTTGGCCGCGGCTTGCTGCTGAGTGCCGGCCGGCGAAGTCAGTTCGGGATGATCCCAGATGGTGATGTACAAGGTGTCGCCGCGGCCGATCCGATAAGCCTCGGGCTGGTACGCCATCAACTCGGCCGGCACCGTGGTCACCGAGCGATGCTCGCCGGCGAGGTATTGCGGGGTGATCGAGACCATCTGGATGTGGCCGTCGTCGGCCACGCCGCTGCGCACGAATTGGCTCGGCGAGATGTATTGGCCCGGCGCAAGCATGCAGCCGGTGAGTCCGACGATGGCAGCGACGGCCAGCGCGCGCGAAATCTTGCTCATGATGGATCGTCTCTAAATCGCGAACGCGGGTGAGGCGGAACAACCGGGCATCGACGCCGCAATCCTGGGCGGCGAGACGATCGGAACCAACGACGGATCGCGAACGGCATGCGTCGGCCGCGGCCGCGCGCAGTGCCGGCGAGCGCGCGCGGACGCCAGCGCCCGGGCGGATCGCGTGATGGGAAGCGGGCAGGCGCCGACCGCTGTTGCCGGACGACCAAGATGCGGTTGGCGCATGAATCCTCAGTAGATCGAAACGTTACTGGTGCGGCCCCCGTGCGAAAAGTATAGCCAGCGGGCACGCGTTCTTCGCCCGCCCACATGGACACGCATCACGTTTCGCTCATTCCGCATCGCTGGGGTACAGCCAGCGTTCGGCAAGATAATTTCTTGAGAAACATATCTTTAACGAAATACTTCAAGCGATTTCGCAATGATCGATACGACGCCGTAGTGATCCGCGTCACGGCTTGGCCGACGCGTCGGTCATTCATGTTGACCGTGTCATGCGCAACTCTTACATTCGCGGCCGTTGCGTTGAAGCCACGCTTCGTGCGCCTCATGATGCGCGGTCGCTCAAACATGAGGCGTGGTGAGTGTGTTCAAACGAGTTCTGATGGTATGCGTAGGCAATATTTGCCGCAGTCCGACCGCGGAAGTGCTGCTGCGCCATGAGTTGAAAGACGCGGATATCACCGTCGAATCCGCGGGTCTGGCCGCCTTGGCGGGCCATCCGATCGACGCCACAGCACAGGCCGTGCTGGACGGACATGGATTGAGTGGGCAATCCCATGTCGCTAGACAGATCGACCGCGCGATGATCGACGCGGCCGACCTGGTACTGACGATGGAGCCATGGCAGACCGATGCCGTGCTCCGCATTTCCCCCCACGCGCGAGGCAAAACCTATCTCTTAGGTAAGTGGCTGGACAACACCAGCATTCCGGATCCGTACCGGCAATCGCGCAGCGCCTTCGAACAGGCCTATCAGCTGATCAGCTCGGGGGTGAGCAGCTGGAAGACCTATCTGTGACGCTGCTCGCCTCTATTTCTACAGGCTCTTTTTTCCATGTCGGCAGCCCCCACGACGACCGGTCCGCATCAGGACGCCAACAGCGATGAGATAGACCTGGCCGCGCTGCTGGGCACCTTGCTCGACCACAAATGGCTCATCGTCGTCGTCACCGCGATCGGCTTCGTGCTGGCCGTGGGATACGCGCTGCTGGCCTCGCCGGTGTATCAGGCCAATGCCATGGTGCAGGTGGAGTCCAACGCGCCGACCCTGCCCGGGCTGACCGCGGTGACTCAGGCGCTGACCGACTCGGCGCCGCAGGCGGTGACCGAAATCGCGCTGTTGACCTCGCGCTCGGTGCTCGGCAAGGCCGTGCAGGACCTCAAGCTCGACGTGCAGATCGAGCCGCTGCGCTTCCCGCTGTTCGGCGGGCTGATGGCGCGCCGCTACCAACCCACCCGCCCCGGCGATGTCGCCTCGCCCTGGCTCGGCTTGAACAGCTACGGCTGGGGCGGCGAAAGCCTGCACATCGACCAGCTCACCGTCACCGACGAACTGGTCGCCAAGCCGCTGACCCTGGTCGCCGGCGACGCCGGCGCCTACCGGCTCTACGACGAAGACGACACCTTGCTGCTCAGCGGCAAGGTCGGGCAAACCGCAACCGGCGGCGGCGTGAGCCTGAAAATCCAGGACATGGCGGCCAACCCCGGCATGCGTTTTGAGATCACCCAGCTCGCCCGCCTGGCCATCATCACCGCACTGCAGAACAACCTGATCGCGACCGAAAAGGCCAAGGATTCGGGGATTCTGCAGCTCAGCTATCAGCTCGCCGATCCGGAGCTGGCCGCGGCCACGCTGGACGCGATCACCCGCCAGTACACCAAGCAAAACGTCGAACGCAATTCCGCCGAGGCCGCCAACAGCCTGAAGTTCGTCAATGCGCAATTGCCCAAGACCCGCCGCGATCTGGAAAAGGCCGAGCACGCGCTGGCCGAATACCAATCGCAGAAGCACACCGTCGACATCACCCTGGACGCGCAGTCGCTGCTCGATCAGGTCGTCGCGCTGGACACCAGCATCTCGCAATTGAAGATGCAGCAGGCCGAAGTCGGCCGCCGCTTCACCCCGCAACACCCGGCCTACAAGGCGCTGATGGCGCAGCTGGGCGAGCTGGAAGGCCGCAAGAGCCAGATCAACGACCGCATCAGCGTGCTGCCGCAGACCCAGCAGGAATTGCTGGGCCTGACCCGCGAGGTGCAGGTGAGCACGCTCACCTACACCAACCTGCTCAATCAGGCGCAGCAGCTGGATATCGCCCGCGCCGGCACGGTCGGCAACGCCCGCGTGGTCGACAAGTCGGTGGTCGACACCAGCCAGCCGGTCAAGCCCAAGCGCACCTTGATCGTGATGATCGGCACCTTCATCGCCGGCTTCCTGGCGGTGGCGTGGGTGTTCCTGCGCCAGATGCTCAGCCGCGGCATCGAGGACGTGAAGCAGATCGAGAACCTCGGCCTGCCGATCTTCGCCTCGATCCCGATGAGCGACTACCAGCGCGGCCACCAGAAGCTCGGGCGCAAGCTGCAGAGCAACGGCGCGCGCGCGGACAAGCCGCATCTGCTGGCGCTGGACGCGCCCAACGATCTGGCCATCGAGGCCATGCGCAGCTTGCGCACCGCCCTGCATTTCGCCCGCATGGACGCGCGCAACAACATCCTGATGATCTCCGGCGCCAGCCCCGGCGCGGGCAAGACCTTCGTCTCGACCAATCTGGCCGCGGTGATCGCCCAGGGCGGACAACGCGTGCTGTTGATCGACGGCGACCTGCGCCGCAGCACCCTGCACAAGGTGCTGGGCCAGGAGCCGCACAACGGCTTGTCGGATCTGCTCAGCGGCCGCGTCGACGTCAAGAACGCGATCCGCGCGACCGCGATCGACGGCCTGCACTTCATCCCGCGCGGCGAAGCGCCGCCCAATCCGTCCGAGTTGCTGATGCGCCCGGATCTGGGCGTGCTGCTCAAGGTCGCCTCGCAGCAATACGATCTGGTCATCATCGACACGCCGCCGATTCTGGCGGTGACCGACGCGGCGATCATCGGCCGGCATGCGGCCACCACGCTGATGGTGGTGCGCTTCGGGTTGAACCCGCCGAAGGAGCTGGGCATGGCGATGCAGCGCTTCGAACAGAACGGCATCGACCTCAAGGGCGCGGTGTTCAACGCGGTCGAGCGCCGTCACGACACCAACTACGCTTACGGTTACGAGTACCGCGCCAACACTTGATGCACGAACGGTATCTATTCGGCGACGAACGACGAAAACATTTCAATCGCAACCTTTTCCGTCGCCGCAGCATGTTTCTGTTTGTGCGATTTTCCCGCGAAAACAGGGAAATTCCGTGATCGTGCGTGATCGCCGTCGCGTGCGCGGTGCAAGCAATCATGCCGAGCATCTCGCTCGGCTTGCGATGCACGGCATGCTCGCGACGGCGTAAATATTTCTTATATGTGTCGCACATGAACGTCACGCACGTTTCGAAGATGTGTGCCGGAAAACGCACTACTGGCGCACAGTATTCAGCAACTGAACAGTGGCACGATTCCGCCCGCTGTGAGCCTTAAGGTCATCGCGGCGTGAATTCGGCGAGACACAACGAATCGCGTCGATACAAGCAAGCGGATCTATCGCATCGATGCGATCGCCGCGACGCCGCACCGCGCGGCCGCGGAAATCGCATCGGCAGCACGCAACACCAAAACAGGATTGACCGAGGGGGCGGTCGTCGGATGGGTCTACCGAAGACTTTCCTTGGACACAACGGTCATGTCGAAAGAACAGTTCGTCATAGCGAGCGCTCTTGCGTTCGCGGTCACTTGCATCGCGATGTCGGCGCTGTATCCCATCGCCGGCCAACTCGGATTGATCGACCGTCCGAGCGCGCGCAAGCAACATAAGGGCCTGATCCCGGTCATCGGCGGCATCAGCTTCTTTCTCGGCCTGCTCGCCGGCGCGCTGTATCTGGGCCTGAGCGATCGCTTCGCCCTGTGTCTGCTCGGCACCTCGGCGCTGATCGTGGTCACCGGCGCCATCGACGACGCGCGCGACCTGAGCGTGCGCGCGCGACTGCTGATCCAGACCGTCGCGGTCGGCCTGATGATTTCCGGCAGCAACGTGTACCTGGACGATCTGGGCGATCTGTTCGGCACCGGCCCGATCCACCTGGGCTGGCTCGGCGTGCCGGTCACGGTGATCGCGGTGGTCGGCCTGATCAACGCCTTCAACATGCTCGACGGCATCGACGGTCTGGCCGGCAGCATGGCCCTGGTCGGCATCGGCGCGATCTTCCTGTTCGACCGCAGCGGCGTGCTGTCCAAGGCCGCGCTGCCGTTGCTGCTGTTGTTGTTCGTCGCGCTGATTCCGTATCTGTTCGTCAACCTGGGCGGGATGAACGAGCGCAAGATTTTCATGGGCGACGCCGGCAGCATGCTGATCGGCTATCTGGTCGCCTGGAGCCTGATCTATCTGAGCCAGCGCGGCGGCGCGGCGCGCATCGACGCGGCCGAGGCGCTGTGGTGCATCGCCCTGCCGGTGTTCGAAACCTTGACCGTGATGTACCGCCGGGTCAGCAAGGGCCTGTCGCCGTTCAAGCCCGACCGGCAGCACCTGCACTACATCCTGCTCGACCACCAGCGCTCGCCCAAGGCCGCGCTGCTGACCATCGTCGGCATCGCCTGCGCGCTGACCGCGGTCGGCTACGCCTTGCGCGATCTGCCGGTGGCGATCGGCCTGCTGGCGTTCTTCCTGGCGATGGGCGCGTACTCGCTGGCGCTGGCCCACAGCGACAAGCTCGGGCGCCTGGCCGGCGGTTCGCGCGGCCCCGCCCGCCCACTGTCCGGCGGCGAACTGGCGTTCGCGCCGGAAGGCTCGACCGCACTGAAGACCGCAACCGCCGCCGCGCCGGCCACCGCTTACGCGCGCACCGAAACCAGCGGCGGCTTCGCCCCGTTGGCGCCGGCGGCCGCGCCCGGCGTGGCGCTGTCGCAACCGGCGCGGACGATCCGCACCTTGTGCGTGTTCGGCACCCGCCCCGAAGCGATCAAGATGGCGCCGCTGGCGAAGATGCTGGATCAGGACCCGCGCTTCGACGCGCGCGTGTGCGTGACCGGCCAGCACCGGCAGATGCTCGATCAGGTGCTGAACCTGTTCGACATCCACCCGGACTTCGATCTCAACATCATGAAGCCCAAGCAGGATCTGACCGACGTCACCACCGCGATCCTGACCGGCATGAAGCAAGTGTTGTCCGAGCTCAAGCCCGACGTGGTGCTGGTGCACGGCGACACCTCGACCACCATGGCGACCACGCTGGCCGCGTACTACCAGCAGATTCCGGTCGCCCACGTCGAAGCGGGCCTGCGCACCGGCAATCTGTACTCGCCGTGGCCGGAGGAGGCCAATCGCAAGCTGACCGGCGCGCTGGCGGCGATGCACTTCGCCCCGACCGAACTGTCCAGCCGCAACCTGCTCGACGAAGGCATTCCGACCGACCGCATCGCCATCACCGGCAACACCGTGATCGACGCGCTCAAGGACGTGCTGGTGCGGATCGACCGCACTCCGGCGCTGCGCAACGAAGTCGCCTCCAAGTTCGATTTCCTCAGCGCCGACCGCCGCATCGTCCTGGTCACCGGCCACCGCCGCGAAAGCTTCGGCGGCGGCTTCGAGCGGATCTGCCACGCCTTGCGCGACGCGGCGCTGCGCCATCCGGACGTCGACATCGTCTACCCGATGCACCTCAACCCGCAGGTGCGCGAACCGGTCAATCGCCTGCTCACCGGCATCACCAACGTGCATCTGATCGAACCGCTGGAATATCTGCCGTTCGTGTACCTGATGAACAAGGCCTACATCATCCTCACCGACTCCGGCGGCATCCAGGAAGAAGCGCCGTCGCTGGGCAAGCCGGTGCTGGTGATGCGCGACACCACCGAGCGGCCGGAAGCCGTCGCCGCCGGCACAGTCAAATTGGTCGGCACCGACCGCCAGCTGATCGCCGACGGCATCAGCGAGCTGCTCAACGACCGCAAGGCCTACGAGGCGATGAGTTTCGCCCACAACCCTTACGGCGACGGTCTGGCCTGCCAGCGCATCGTCGAAGCCCTGGCCAGTTTCAATCGCGAAGATTCCTTGCTCGCCGCTTGAATCCGCGCGCCGGATCCGCGCCCGCGCGCCCTTTCCGGGGCCGCGGGCGTAGTCCGTTCATCCGACACCCTTGAACGCAACACCCTCCCCCACGGAGGATCATTGGAGCCTTTATGAGTTTCGACACCGTCTCGGTCATCGGCCTGGGTTACATCGGCCTTCCCACCGCCGCCGCTTTCGCCGCCGCGCACAAGCAGGTCATCGGCATCGACGTGAACCGGCATATCGTCGACACCATCAACCGCGGCGAGATCCACATCGTCGAACCCGACCTCGATGTCGCGGTGCGCAATGCGGTGTCCGGCGGTTACTTGCGCGCCTCGATCCAGCCCGAATCGGCCGACGCGTATCTGATCGCGGTGCCGACGCCGTTCAAGAACGATCACCAACCGGACCTGCGCTACATCGAAGCGGCGGCCAAGGCGCTCGCGCCGGTGCTGCGCAAGGGCGATCTGGTGGTGCTGGAATCGACCTCGCCGGTCGGCGCGACCGAGCAACTGGCGCAGTGGTTGGCGCAAGCGCGTTCGGATCTGAGCTTCCCGCAGGACGCCGGCGAAGCCGCCGACGTCAACGTCGCCCACTGCCCCGAGCGGGTGCTGCCGGGCCAGGTGATGCGCGAGCTGATCGAGAACGACCGGGTGATCGGCGGCATGACCCCGCGCTGCTCGGCGCGCGCCTGCGAGCTGTACAAGAGCTTCGTGCGCGGCGAGTGCATCGTCACCAACGCCCGCACCGCCGAGATGTGCAAGCTGACCGAGAACGCGTTCCGCGACGTCAACATCGCCTTCGCCAACGAGCTGTCGATCATCTGCGACAAGCTCAAGATCAACGTCTGGGATCTGGTGCGTCTGGCCAATCGCCATCCGCGCGTCAACATTCTCAACCCCGGCCCGGGCGTGGGCGGCCACTGCATCGCGGTCGACCCGTGGTTCATCGTCGACAGTGCGCCGGAAGAAGCGCGTTTGATCCGCACCGCGCGCGAGGTCAACAACAGCAAGCCGCATTGGGTGCTCGACAAGGTCGACGCGGCCATCGCCGACGCCAAGGCCGCGGGCAAGCAGGACAGCGACCTGACCATCGCCGTGTTCGGCCTGTCGTTCAAGCCCGACATCGACGACCTGCGCGAAAGCCCGGCACTGGACATCGCCATGGAACTGGCCGCGCGCCATCCGGGCAAGGTGCTCGCGGTCGAGCCGCATATCGACGCGCTGCCGGAGAAGCTGGATTCGCCGAACCTGATCCTGGTCGATTTCCCCACCGCCAGCGCCCAGGCCGACATCGGTCTGTTGCTGGTCGACCACAAGCCCTTCCGCGAACAGGCCGCGCCGACTCACCTGCGCCTGGTCGACACCAAGGGCATCTGGGTCTGAGCCCGCCCGGCCCGGACGGAACGCCTGCGCCATGATGCGTCGACTGATCACCACCGCCAGCCTGTCGGCCATCAGCGCGATGGCCTCGCGCGGCGCGATCTTCGCCGGCGTGCTGTTGGTCGCGTATTTCCTCGGCCCGCAGGCGTTCGGCCAGTTCACCCTGATCCAGACCACCGCGCTGTTGTTCACCACCTTCTGCGCGCTGAGCCTGGGCCAGATGGCGACCAAGATCGTCGCCGAGGCCATGCAGGCTTCGCGCGAACGCCAGGCGGTGGCGTGGTCGGTGTCCTACGGCTCGGCGATGCTGATCGGGCTGGCGTTCGCGGTGTTGATCGTGGCGGCCTCGCCGCTGGTGGCGCGTCAGGTCGGCCATTCGGCCGCGCTCACGCCGGTGTACGCCAGCTCCTGCCTGTTGGTGCTGGCCGGTTTCTTGACCGCGATCCAGAACGGCGTCGCCCTGGCGGTGGGCCGGGTCAAGGAACAGGCCTGGGCCAATCTGCTCAGCGCGCCGTTCGCGTTCGCGATCATGGTGCTGGCGGCGTTCCAGCGCGATCTGCATTGGGCGATGTACGGCTACATCGCCTCGCAGGCAGTGATCGCGATCGGCCAGGAACGCAGCCTGCGCCGCTACCGGCGCGAGCACGGCCTGCGCCTGTCGCTGCGCAACACCACCCGCGCCGACTGGACCGTGCTGTGGCGGCTCGGCCTGCCGTCCTCGCTGGCCGGTCTGCTGACCGTGCCGGCGATGTGGCTGGTGATGGTGATGCTCTCGCACACCGCCAACGGCGCGGTCGATCTGGGCAATTTCGCGCTCGGCAATCAAGCCCGTTCGATCCTGCTGTTCGGCATCGGCGTGGTCGCCAACGCCGCGCTGCCGATGCTGTCCTCGGCGCTGGCCCAGGGCGACCGCGACGGCGCTTCGACGGTGCTGCGCCATTCGATGGCGCTGCTGTTGGTGGTCACCGGCGGCGTCGCGGTGTTGGCGGCATTGGCCGCTTCGCCGCTGATCCACGCGCTGGCGCCGGCCTATGCCGGCTCGGTGCAGCCGCTGCAATGGCTGCTGGCCTCGGTGGTGGCGACCGCGCCGACCACGATCCTGATGCGCAAGGCCACCGCCGACGGCCGGCCGTCGGTGCTGCTCGGCGGCAACGCGGTGTTCTGCGTGAGCCTGCTGGCCACCGCCGCGGTCGCGCTGTATCTGCACGGCGGCGCCACCGGCCTGGCCTTCGCCTACTTCGTCGCGTCGGTGCTGCAACTGCTGACCTTCGTCCTGTTCAACCGAAACGAGCTGCGCTTCAAGGCGCTGGCCCGGAGCAATTCATGAGCGTCGCCCGTCTGCTGAAGAAAACCGTGGTCCTCGGTGCGATCCGCATCGGCTGGCTGATCAAGCCCGGCCTGGTCACGCGTCTGTACGTCTGGTATCTCAAGTCCGAGGGCGCGCAGATCGACGGCATGCCCAATTACCTGTCGGCCAAGATCTGGTTCGACGGCACCGACTACTCGCTGATCCGGCTCGGCGAGGGCTGCACCATTTCCAGCAACGTGCGCATCCTCACCCACGACGCGGCGATCAACACCGTCGGCAAGGAACTGGGGCTGCGCTTCGACTCGCCGGAAATCCGGGTCAAGCCGATCTCGATCGGCCGCTACAGCTTCGTCGGCACCGGTTCGATCATCATGCCCGGGGCCGATATCGGCCCGGGCTGCATCATCGGCGCGGGCAGCGTGGTGCGCGGGACGATTCCGCCGCTGAGCATCGTCGTCGGCAGCCCCGGCCAGGTGGTCGGCTCGGTCACCGATTACGTCGGCAAGCTCTACCCCGACCGCTTGCGCAAGCGCTGAGCCGCCGGCATGTCCGCCCTGTCCAAGACCTGCTACGTGTTCGCCCGCACCCTGTCGGCGTTCGGCCTGCCCGGGCTGCGCTCGCTGCGCACGCGGGTGTACCGCTGGCATTTCCGCGCCGCGCGCATGAGCGTGTCGGACCGGGTGATGGTGGTCGCCGCGCACCGCAGCGACAGCGCCGCAATCGCGTTCGGCAGCGGCGTGGAACTCGGCGCCGATGCGTATATCGACTATTCCGGCGGCGTGCGGGTGGGCGCTCACGTCGCCATCTCCGAGGGCGCCAAGGTCTTCACCCACAACCACGTCGTGCGCCGCGGCCACGCCGACTGGCACCGCAATCCGATCGAATTCTCGCCGCTGGTGATCGAGGACTACGCCTGGGTCGGCGCGGGCGCGATCGTGTTGCCGCGGGTGCGGCGGATCGGCCGCGGCGCCATCGTCGGCGCCGGCGCGGTGCTGGCCGAGGACGTGCCCGATTTCGCCGTGTACGCCGGCAACCCCGCGCGCGAGATCTTCCGCCGCGACATCGACGATCCGGCGTAAGGGACGGCGACGGCATGGCGATCCTCTACTTCGCGTTCTTCATCGGCTTGGTCGCGCTGGCGTTCACGCGCATCGGCGGCCGGCTCGATCGCATGTTCGTCAATCCGATTCTGGTGTTCGTCCTCACCGTCGCCTTCATCTACGGCTTCATCCCGTTGCTGAAGGAGCTGCATCAAGTCCAGACCTACCCGTTCTACTACTCCACCGACGCCAAAGTGGCGGCGCTGATGTTCTCGCTGGTGTTCTGCCTGTCGGGCATCGGCGGCTACGCCATGGCCGGCGGCCTGAGCCGGCCGAGCCTGCCGTCGGTGCGCGCGCTGACCTTGCGCGAACGCCGCCGGGTGCTGGTGCTGGTCGGCATTCCGGCGATGTGCGCGGTGCTGTATTTGGCGCGCACGGTGTCCAGCTACGATCTGGCCGACTACATGAAGGACCGGATCATGATCCGCCGCGGCATGGGCCCGGCGGTGGTGTTGGCGTTCGCGGCGATCTGCTACTGCGCGATCCTGGTCACCAATTACCTCGCCTCGCGCCGCCCCGGCAACACGCCGCTGGGCCGTTGGCGGTTGGTGCCGATCCTCGGCGTGGTGCTGGTGGTCGCGGTCGCGTTCGTGGCGATGGGCAACCGCAACTTCGTCTTCATCCTGATCGCGATCCTGCTGCTGGCCTCGCTGTCGATCTACCGCGGCCAGATCGGCCGCGCCTTGATGCTGCTGCCGCTGCTGTTGGTGATCGCGTTGGGTTTGTCGGCCTGGGCCAAGATCCGCACCACCCTGGACAGCGCCGACGCCTCCAGCGTCACCAGCGAAGGGCCGGTGCAACTGTTGGTGTACGGCCTCAACGGCGCCTTCGGCAACGCCGAAAACCTGATCTGGCTGGCGCAGAACGATTCCTGGGATTTCGTCTACGGCGAAACCGTGTTCGCTGCCGCGGTCAATCCGATTCCGCGCGCGCTGTGGCCGGACAAGCCCTTCGGCGGCGGCCCGGCGCTGCGCAACATGATCTATCCCGGCAGCTACACCCTGGACGGCGAAAAACTCACCTCCTACACCACCGGCCTGCCCACCGAGGGCTACATGAACTTCGGCCTGTTGGGATTGATCGCGTTCGGCGCGGTCAACGGCGCGTGCCTGGCCGGCATCCGCAAGCTCTATGCGCGCCGGCGCCAGGTCACCCCGGTCGGCGTGGTCATCTACAGCTTCTCCATCTTCATGTTCACCTCCGGATTTCTCTACATGGAACTGCTCGGCGGCTGGAGCCGTTATTTCATCACCATGATCTTGTTGTACGCCGTCACCTGGATGGGCAACCGCCCGATCCGCATGCGTGGAGCCACGGTATGAACGCGATCATCCTGGCTCAGGGCAACCCGTACCTGAAAAATCCCTACCTGAGCAAACTGTCGAAGGTGCTCGACAGCGCGCGCATTCCCTACGAATTCTGGATCTGGAGCCGCGACAAGCAGGCCGCCGATCTGCCCAAGGTCAAGGTATTGCTGAGCTTCGGCTCGTGGGGCGGCGGCGCGGTCAACGTGATCGGTTACGCGCTGTGGATGGCGTGGCTGACCGTGCGGGTGTTCCTGCAGCCGCGCGCTGGGGTGTACTTCTGCTCGCGCCTGGACGCGGCGCTGCCGTGCGCGCTGGTCGCCTCGGTGCGGCGTTGCCGGTTCGTGTTCCTGGATCGCGACAAGCTGTCCAAGAGCTACGCCTGGCCGGCGCCGGTCAAGCGCGCGATCGAAGCGGCCGAACGTTTCATCGGCCGGCGCGCCTCGCTGCACGTGGTCCCGGGCGCATCGCGCGCCGACGGCAACGACGGCGACAACGTGCGGATCGTGCGCAACACCCCGCACAGCGACGTGATCGCGCGCGCCCGGCAGATGGTCGCGGCGCGGCCGTACCGCGACAACCGGCTGCGGGTGCTGATCAGCGGCTTGATCTCGCCCGAGCGCGGCGCGCGGATGATGCGCGAGGCGATGCAGGCCAGCGCCGGCCAGATCGAATTCGTCGGCGCCGGCCGACTGCTCGGCGACGACGCCAAGCAGCTGGCCGAACGCATGGGCCAGAGCTACCGCGGCATCGTCAGCAACGAAGACGCGCTGGCGATGCTGCTCAGCGCCGACGTGGTGCTGGCGTTCTACGACCCCGCGCTGGAGATCAACCGCCTGGCCGAGCCCAACAAGTGGTTCGACTGCGCCGCGCTGGAAATCCCGTTCTTCACCAACCCCGGCCTGTCCACCTCGGCGCCGTTCGAACAGGCCCAGGCCTGCTTCATGGTCGAGTACGGCGACGGCGCGGCGCTGGCGCGCGAACTGCTGCGCATCGACGCCGACCGCTCGCTGCTCGACCGTCGCCGCGAAGGCCTGCGGCAACTGCGCTACGAAGCCTGGGACACCGCGATGGCGCGGGTGGTCGCCGAATGCGCGCAGCTGCCATGAACCGCGCCGCCCTGCTTACCGATCCACGCTCCGCGCTCCGTGCCTGAGCCTCCCCCTTCGCATTCAACGCATCGGAATCGCCATGCAACAAGTCCTGCAAAACCTGCGCGACGGCAGCACTGAAATCGCCGACGTCCCCGCCCCCGCGCTGCGTCGCGGCCATCTGCTGATCCGCAGCCACGTCACCCTGGTCTCGGCCGGCACCGAACGCATGCTGGTCGAGTTCGGCAAGGCCAACATGCTGCAGAAGGCGCGCCAGCAACCCGACAAGGTGCGCATGGTGCTGGAGAAGATCCGCACCGACGGCCTGGCGCCCACCCTGGACGCGGTGCGCAGCAAGCTCGATCAGCCGCTGGCGCTGGGCTATTGCAACGTCGGCACGGTGATCGGCATCGGCCCGGGCGTGACCGGTTTCGAGCTCGGCGACCGCGTCGCCTCCAACGGCAAGCACGCCGAAGTGGTGGCGGTGCCGGTCAACCTGTGCGCGAAGATTCCCGAACAGGTGGACGATGAAACCGCCGCCTTCACCGTGCTCAGCGCGATCGCCCTGCAAGGCATCCGCCTGATCCAGCCGACCCTGGGCGAGACCGTGGTGGTCACCGGCCTGGGACTGATCGGCCTGATCACCGTGCAGTTGCTGCGCGCGCACGGTTGCCGCGTGCTCGGGATCGATTTCGATCCGGCCAAGCTGGCGCTGGCGCGCAGCTTCGGCGCCGAGACCGTCGACCTGTCCAAGGGCGAAGACCCGCTGGCGGCGGCGCAGAATTTCTCGCGCGGGCGCGGCGTCGACGCGGTGCTGATCACCGCCTCGACCAAGAGCAACGAACCGGTCTCGCAGGCCGCGCACATGTGCCGCAAGCGCGGCCGCATCGTCCTGGTCGGGGTCACCGGCCTGGAACTGTCGCGCGCGGATTTCTACGAAAAGGAACTGTCCTTCCAGGTCTCGTGCTCGTACGGCCCGGGCCGTTACGACGCCTCGTATGAGGAGCGCGGCAACGACTATCCGGTCGCATTCGTGCGCTGGACCGAGCAACGCAACTTCGAAGCGGTGCTGGACATGATGGACAGCGGCGCGGTGGTCACCCGCGAGCTGGTCAGCCATCGCTACGGCATCGCCCAGGCCGAACAGGCCTATGCCGTGCTCGGCGGCGGCGAGCCGTCGCTGGGGATCATGCTCGACTACGGCCGCGGCGAGGAAATCCCCGACGAACTGATCCGGCGCAAGGTGCCGCTGCCGCTCAAGCCGGCGGTGCGCGAGGTCCCGGCCGATGCCGACGGCGCCGGCGTGGCCTTCATCGGCGCCGGCAACTACGCCGGCCGCGTGCTGATCCCGGCGTTCGTCAAATCCGGGGCCAAGCTGCACACGGTGGTGACCAACAATGGCGTGGGCAGCGTGCACTTCGGCAAGAAGTACGGTTTCCGCAACGCCAGCACCGACACCGACGCGTTGCTGCGCGACGCCAGCGTCGGCTCGGTGGTGATCGCGACCCAGCACGGCAGCCACGCCGACCTGACCTTCAAGGCCCTGCGCCGCGGCAAGCACGTGTTCGTCGAGAAGCCGCTGTGCCTGACCCTGGAAGAACTCGACAGCATCGAAAAAGCGCACAGCGAGCAATCGGTGTACGGCGCCCCGCCGGTGCTGATGGTCGGCTTCAACCGCCGCTTCGCCCCGCAGGTGCGCAAGATGCACCAACTGCTGGCCGGCGTGCGCGAACCCAAGTCGTTCGTGATGACGGTCAATGCCGGCGCGATTCCGGCCGACCACTGGACCCAGGACCCGCAACTCGGCGGTGGCCGTTTGATCGGCGAGGCCTGCCACTTCGTCGACCTGCTGCGCTTTCTTGCCGGCTCGCCGATCGTCGGCCACCAGCTCACCGCGGTCGGCGCTGCCTCCGGCATCCGCAGCGACCGGGTCAGTTTCACCTTGAGCTTCGCCGACGGATCGTTCGGCACCGTGCATTACCTGGCCAACGGCCACAAGAGCTTCCCCAAGGAACGCCTGGAAGTGTTCACCGCCGGCCGAGTGCTGGCGCTGGACAACTTCCGCAAGCTGCGCGGCTACGGCTGGCCGGGTTTCAACAAGATGAATCTGTGGAGCCAGGACAAGGGCCAGACCGCGTGCGCGATGGCCTTCATGCAAGCCGTGCAAGGCAAGGCGCCGCCGCCGATTCCGGCCGATGAGATCCTGGAAGTGGCGCGGGTGACCATCGAACTGGACGCATCGGTCTGACCGTCATGAACATCGCCTCGCGACTGCCGCGCATGTGGCATACCGTGCGCTACCTGCGCCCGGTGCAGATCTACGGACGCGCCTGGCATCGGCTGCACCGGCCGCGCATCCAGCACGCGCCGGCGCCGCCGATGGCGACGACCGATCTGCGCTGGACCGCCTGCGCGCGCCCGGCCTCGATGCTCGGCGCACAGCGCTTCCGTTTCTTGAACGACGAACGCGAGCTGTCCGGCAACGACTGGAACAACTCCGCGCTGCCCAAGCTGTGGCTGTACAACCTGCACTACTTCGACGATCTCAACGCCGACGGCGCGGTGACGCGCACGCATTGGCATCGCGAGCTGATCGCACGCTGGATCGCCGACAATCCGCCGGCCGCGGGCAACGGCTGGGAGCCGTATTGCCTGTCGCTGCGGATCGTCAACTGGATCAAGTGGCGCTGCGCCGGCCAGAGTTTCGGCGACGACGCGCGCGAGCGCTCGGCCTTGAACAGTCTGGCCACGCAGGTGCGCTATCTGCGCGGCCGGCTGGAACGGCATTTGCTCGGCAACCATCTGTGGGCCAACTACAAGGCCTTGTCGTTCGCCGGCGCGTTCTTCCAGGGCGCCGAGGCCAAGCGCTGGCTCGATGCGGGCGTGGCGGGCTTGCGCCAGGAAATCGGCGAACAGATCCTCGCCGACGGCGGCCATTTCGAACGCAGCCCGATGTACCACGCGATCCTGCTCGAGGATCTGCTGGACATGCTGCAACTGGCGCGTCTGTTCCCCGAATCGTTCTCGCCCGCCGACGTGGCGCTGTGGCGCGAGCGCGCCGAGGCCATGCTCGCCTGGCTGAGCGTGATGACCCATCCCGACGGCGGCATCGCTTTCTTCAACGACGCCGCGCTGGGCATCGCGCCCAATCTGGCCGAACTGTCGGCGTATGCGCGCGCGCTCGGCATCGAACCTCCGGCGCCGTCGGAGGAATCGTTGCAAGTGCTGCCGCAGTCGGGCTATGCGCGTCTGCAATGCGGCGACGCGGTGCTGATCGTCGACGTCGGCGACATCGGCCCGGACTATCTGCCCGGCCACGCCCACGCCGACACGCTGAGTTTCGAACTCTCGCTGTGCGGGAAACGAGTGCTGGTCAACGCCGGCACCTCGCGCTACGACGTCGGCGCGCAGCGCCTGTGGCAACGCGGCACCGCCGCGCACAACACCATCCAGATCGACGGCCGCGATTCGTCCGAGGTGTGGAGCAGCTTCCGCGTCGCCCGGCGCGCGCGGCCGGTGGACGTCGAACACGGCCGCTTCGGCGACGGCGCCTGGATCGCCGCCGGCCACGACGGCTACCGGCGCCTGAAGGGCAAGCCGCTGCACCACCGCCGCTGGGTGCTGCAACCGGGCGCGCTGCGGATCGAGGACCGGATCGACGGCGGTTTCGACAGCGCCGTCGCCCGCTTCCGCATCCATCCCGACGCGCGCATCGAAGACCACACCGTGCACCTGGACGGCCTGCCCGGCTTCCGCTGGCGGATCGAACCGGCGACCGAACGCACTGTAGCCAGCACCTATCACCCCGGTTTCGGCCTGAGCCGCCCGTGCACGGTGATCGAAGCCGCCGTCGACCCCGCCGCCGCGCAGGCGGTCACCTTGTTCCTGTGGGATTGCTGAGCGCATGCGCATTCTTTTTCTTTCGGACAATTTCCCGCCCGAGGGCAACGCACCGGCCACGCGCACCTACGAGCACGCGGTGCGCTGGGTCCGCGCCGGCCATGAAGTCACCGTGATCACCTGCGCGCCGAATTTCCCCGAAGGCCGTTTGTTCGACGGCTACGGCAACCATTGGCGCAGCGTGGAGACCATCGACGGCATTCGGGTGGTGCGGGTCAAGACCTACATCACCGCCAACGAAGGCTTCGTCAAACGCACCCTGGATTATCTGAGCTTCATGGCCGCCTCCACCATGGCCGGCCTGTTCGAACGCCGTCACGACGTGGTCGTGGCGACCTCGCCGCAGTTCTTCTGCGCCCTGGGCGGCTGGGCGCTGGCGCGGCTGAGGCGGCGGCCGTTCGTGTTCGAGCTGCGCGATCTGTGGCCGGCGTCGATCACCGCGGTCGGGGCGATGAAGCGCAGTCTGGCGATCCGGGTGCTGGAACGGTTGGAGATGTTCTTGTACCGCAGCGCCGATGCGATCGTGCCGGTCACCCAATCGTTCCGTGAGGAATTGATCCAGCGCGGCGTCGATGCGAACAAAATCCATGTCGTGCTCAACGGCGTGGACTTGCAACGCTACGTGCCGTGCGCGCGCGATGAGGCGATGGCGCGGCAATACGATCTGCACGGACGTTTCGTCGTCGGCTACCTCGGCACCCACGGCATGGCCCACGGCCTGGAGAAAGTGGTCGATGCGGCCGAGAAGCTGCAGCACGATCCACGCATCGTGTTCTTCTTCGCCGGCAGCGGCGCCGAACGCGCGCGGGTCGAGCAATTGGTCGCCGAACGCGGCCTGGCCAACGTGCGCATGATTCCGCGCCAGCCCAAGGAAATGATGCCCAAGCTGTGGGGCCTGTGCGACATCTCGCTGATTCCGCTGCGCGACAATCCGGTGTTCAGTTCGGTGATTCCGTCCAAGCTGTTCGAAGGCATGGGCATGGGCATCCCCGCGCTGATGTCGTTGCCGCGCGGCGAAGCCACCCGCATCGTCGAGACCACCGGCTGCGGCGTGTGCGTCGCGCCGGAAGATGCGCAAGCGATGGCCGATGCGATCGCCGCGCTGGCCGGCGATCCCGAACGTCTGGCGCGCCTGCGCGCGGCCAGCGTCGCCGCCGCGCCGGCGTACTCGCGCGACCGTCAGGCCGGGTTGATGAGCGATGCGCTGCTGCGCCTGCTCGACGACGACACCGGCGCCATGCTGCGCACCTCCAAGTGAGTCCGCCACGATGAACGCCGTCGCCATGGGCATGGGTTGGTTGGTCGAGCCGTTGAATCTGTCGCTGGTGCTGGCGGTGATCGCCGCGGTGGTCTGGCTGGCGCGTTGGCGCCGCAGCGGCGTGACCTTGTTCATGGCCGGCGCGCTGTGGTCGCTGCTGTGGTCGATGCCGGCGGCGGCCGACGCGCTGCGCGATTCGCTGCAGCGCGCGTACCTGGGACAGTCGGCCGAGGGCATGCCCGCTTCCGACGCCATCGTCGTGCTCGGCGGCGACATCGGCCGGCTCGACCATTTCGACAGCGGCGACGCCAACGCACCGGAACTGGCCGACAACCGCGTCGCCACCGCCGCGCGCGCCTGGCATGCCGGGCGCGCGCCGACGATTCTGCTCAGCGGCGGACCCAACGGCACCACCCGCGGCATCAGCGAGGCGCGGATCATGGCCGAGGCCTTGAACAAGCTCGGCGTGCCGAGCGAGGCGCTGGTGCTGGACGAACACAGCGGCGACACCCGCCAGAACGCCGAACACAGCGTGCGCGTGGCCAGCGAGCGCGGTTGGCATCGGGTGATTCTGGTGACCTCGGCGATGCATATGCCGCGTGCGCTGGGCTGGTTCAAACGGCAAGGGCTGGCGGCGTTGCCGCTGGCGCCGGCGGAGGCGCCGCCGTTGTTGAGCGGGGCTTCGCCGTGGCAGCCGTCGATGCGGGCGTTGCGGTATAGCGCGCGGGGGTTGCGGGAGTATGTGGGGTTGTTGGCGGTTGTGGCGTTTTGATTGGCTGGGGCGTGGTCTTTGGTGCGGGAAGGGCCGAATCAAAATGGATTCCGGCTTTCGCCGGAATGACGGTGGGAGAGTTTTGACGCGGCTGGCAAGAGCCAGATCAAAATGGGTTCCGGCTTTCGCCGGAATGACGGCAAGTAAAGAAAACGGGCCCCGGCTTTCGCCGGAGCCCGCTTGTTTCGCGCTATCCGTAACGCCGCGCCCCGCTGAGGCGGAGCGTCGCCGGGTTACTCCACCGTCACCGCCTTGGCCAGATTGCGCGGCTTGTCGACGTCGGTGCCGCGCGCCAGCGCAGCGTGGTACGCCAGCAATTGCACCGGAATCGCATGCACCACCGGCGACAGCACGCCGACGTGGCGCGGGGTGCGGATCACGTGCACCGCTTCGGATTCGCCGAAGTGGCTGTCCAGGTCGGCGAACACGAACATCTCGCCGCCGCGCGCGCGCACTTCCTGGATGTTCGACTTGACCTTCTCCAGCAGCTTGTCGTTCGGCGCGATCACCACCACCGGCATGTCCGCGTCCACCAGCGCCAGCGGACCGTGCTTGAGCTCGCCGGCCGGATACGCTTCGGCGTGGATGTAAGAGATTTCCTTGAGCTTGAGCGCGCCTTCCAGCGCGATCGGGTAATGCACGCCGCGGCCCAGGAACAAGGCGTGGTGCTTGGGCGCGAAACGCTCGGCCCACGCGGTCACCTGCGGCTCCAGGTTCAGCGCGTGCTGCACGCTGCCCGGCAGATGCCGCAGCGCATCGATGTATTCGGCTTCCTGCTCGGCCGACAGCTTGCCCTGCAGCTTGGCCAGGGTCGCGGTCAGGGTGAACAGCGCCACCAACTGGGTGGTGAAGGCCTTGGTCGAAGCCACACCGATCTCGGCGCCGGCGCGGGTGTAGTACGCCAGCTTGCTCGCGCGCGGGATCGCGCTCTCGGGCACGTTGCAGATCGACAAGGTCTTGTCGTGGCCCAGCGACTTGGCGTATTTCAGCGCTTCCATCGTGTCCAGGGTTTCGCCGGACTGCGAAATGGTCACGATCAGTTGCTTCGGATTCGCCACCGCGGCGCGGTAGCGGTATTCGCTGGCGATCTCGACCTGGCACGGCAGGCCGGCGATGGCTTCGATCCAGTAACGCGCGGTCAGACCGGCGTAGTAACTGGTGCCGCAAGCCAGGATCTGCACGCCTTCGACATCGGCGAACACCTCGGCCGCCGCGTCGCCGAACAGCGCCGCATCGAACTTTCCTTCATCCATGACCGCTTCGATGGTGTCGGCGATCGCACGCGGCTGCTCGTGGATTTCCTTCTGCATGAAGTGGCGGTACGGGCCGAGTTCCAGCGACGCCAACGACACGTCCGACACGTGCACGTCGCGCTCGATCGCCGCGCCCTGCGCGTCGAACACCTTCACTTGCGCGCGGGTGATTTCGGCGGTATCGCCTTCTTCCAGGAAGATCACCCGGCGGGTGGCCTGCAGAATCGCCGACACGTCGCTGGCGACGAAGTTCTCGCCCTCGCCCAGACCGACCAGCAGCGGGCAGCCCATGCGCGCGGCGATCAAACGGCCCGGCTCGTGCTTGCTGACCACCGCGATCGCATACGCGCCGGTAAGCTCGCGCACCGCCGCCTGCACCGCCGCCAGCAGATCCAGGCCCTGCTTCTGATGGAAGTGGACCAGATGCGCGATCACTTCGGTATCGGTCTGCGACTCGAACGCGTAACCGGCCGCGCGCAGGCGCTCGCGCTGCTCTTCGTGGTTTTCGATGATGCCGTTATGCACCACCGCCAACTCGCCGAAGCTGATGTGCGGGTGGGCATTGGCTTCGGTGACGCCGCCGTGGGTGGCCCAGCGGGTGTGGCCGATGCCGATCTGCGCCTGGAAGCCTTCGGCCTGCGCCGCGTTCTCCATTTCGCTGACCCGGCCGGTGCGCCGCACCCGGCGCAGTTGCGCGCCGTCGAACACGGCGATACCCGCCGAGTCGTAGCCGCGGTATTCCAGCCGCTTGAGTCCATCGATCAGGACCGATACCACATCGCGATCGGCGATCGCGCCAACAATTCCGCACATGCTGAAAGTACTCCGGGGGAAGTGGCGATAGTTTATCCAGCCCGCCCGCAGGCGGACGCGACAGGCGTCTCGGCCACGCCGGGCGAGGAATCCGTCATTGCCTTGGATTCAGCTACGGCACCGTACGTCGGGCCGCCGCACGCTCCACCGCTGCCTGCGACGACGGCGCCATCGCCATGCGCGGCTGCCGAGCCGCAAACCCTGGACCTGCATTTTTCCGTCTCGATTGCGCACGCCGGCCCCGCAAGGCATGCCGACAACGCGTCCGGGCACCCGATCCGGCCAGACGAACCACGCCGCCTCCCGCACGTCCGAACGAAATGGCCGGCCCGAAAACGAAGCGCTATGCTGACGGGCAACCTCCCCGGCGCCCCGCCCGATGACCGCCGCTGCCCCTCCAGACATCACCCAGCTGCTGCAAAGCTGGCGCAACGGCGATCCCGACGCTGAGCCGCAATTGCTGGAACAGATCTACCCGGTGCTGCGGCGCTTGGCCCAGCAGCGTCTCAACCGCGGCGGGCAGCTGACCTTGGTGGCGACCGAATTGGCCAACGAGGCCTATTTCAAACTGGTCGAACAACGCAGCAGCTCGTTCGAGAACCGCAGCCACTTCTACGCGATCGCCGCGCACGTGATCCGCCGCCTGCTGGTCGATCATCTGCGCGAACGCTCGGCGCTCAAGCGCGGCGGCGATGTGTTGCGGGTGACCATGCAGGCCGGCCACGACGTCGCCGCGACCGCGCCGGATCTGGCCGACGCGCTCGACCTGGACCGGTTGCTGCAACGGCTCGAACGCATCCATGCGCGCGCCGCCAAGGGCGTGGAGCTGCGTTACTTCGGCGGTCTGACCATCGAGGAAACCGCCGAGACCATCGGCGTGTCGCTGCCCACCGCCAAACGCGACTGGCAGTTCGCGCGCGCCTGGCTGCACGAGCAACTGTCTCCGCCCGCCGTCTAAACCGCACCGTCCCACTCGGAGACAACCCTCGTGCAAACCTCCACGTCTGTGTGGTCGCAGGCCGCCGAGCTGTTCGCGCGCACCGTGGATCTGCCCGCGGACGAACGCGAACGCGTCCTCGCCGAACACAGCGCGAACTCGGCCGACCCGCCCGGCTTGCTGGCGGCGGTGCGCCGCTTGCTCGCCGCGCATCAGTCGCTGGACGCGGCGGCCGAATCGACCCAGGCCGATCGGTGGAACGATGCGGCCGGTGCGGCGGTCGCCGACTGGATCGAGCACGACGGCGAGCGCCTGGCCCCGGGCCAGCGCGCCGGCGCGTTCACCATCGAACGCGAACTCGGCGCGGGCGGGATGGGCCGGGTGTATCTGGCGTATCGCGAGATCGACGACGGCCGGCAACAGGTCGCGCTCAAAGTCGCCGCGTTCCATCGCCTTGCACCGCAAGTGCGCCAGCGCCTGCGCCGCGAACGGCAACTGCTGGCGAGCTTGGAACATCCCAACATCGCCCGCCTGGTCGACGCCGGCGAACTGGCCAGCGACCGCCCGTATTTCGCCATGGAGTACGTCGACGGCGAGCCGATCCTGGCCTACTGCGACCGCCTGCGGCTGTCGTTGCGCGCGCGCATCGCGCTGATGCTGCCGGTGTTGTCGGCGGTGGAGTACGCGCACCAGCGTCTGGTGCTGCACCGCGACCTCAAGGCCGGCAATGTCCTGGTCGATCGCGACGGCCGGCCCAAGCTGCTGGATTTCGGCATCGCCAAGACCTTGGTCGCCAGTCAGCCCGATGCCGACGCGGCCACCGCCGATGCGCACGCGTTCTTCTCGCCCGCCAGCGCCGCGCCCGAGCAAGTGCTGGGCGCGCCCACCGGCGTGGCCACCGACGTCTACGCGCTCGGCGCGTTGATGTACGAACTGTTCGTCGGCGAGTTGCCGTTGGCCACCACCGACGCCAGCCCGGCGATGCTGGCCCACGCCATCGCCACCACCGTGCCGGCCCTGCCCAGCCGCGCGCTCGCGCGTCTGGCCAAGCAAACGCCCGAGCGCGCGCAGGCCGTCGCCCAACAGCGCTCGGCCGGCAGCGCGCAGGCCTTGGCCCGGCAACTGCAAGGCGACGTGGATGCGATCCTCGCCCGCTGCCTGCGCAAAGAGCCGCAGCAACGCTATCCCAGCGTCGAACGCCTGGCCGCGGATTTGCGCGCGGTGCTCGAATCGCGGCCGATCGCCGCGCGCCGCGACGAATCGCTGTATCGGCTGGGCAAGTTCGCGCGCCGGCATGCGGCGGCGCTGAGTCTGGCCGCGCTGGCCGCCGCGCTCAGCATCGGTTTCGTCGGCCATATCGTGCTGCAGTCGCGCGAACTGGAGCTGGCGCGCGATCGCGCCCAGGCGCGGCGGATGCAAGCCGAACGGGTGACCGCGTTCATGGTCGACCTGTTCCGCGCCTCCGACCCGGAACAGGCGCGCGGCCGCGACCCCAGCGCGCGCGAATTGCTGGCGCGCGGATCGCAACGATTGCAGCGCGTCGACGACGCGCAGATCCGCGCCGCGCTCGCCTCGGCCATCGCCGACATCGATCTGGCGCTGGACGATCTGGCCGGCGCCGAACGCCATTCCGCCGACGCCCTGCGCCTGTTGCAGGGCCTGCCCGAACCGGACCCGTCGGCGCTGCGCACGGCCTACGCCTTGCGCGCGCGGGTGGCGTTGGCGCGGGCCGAGTACGCACCGGCGCAGAATTATCTGGATCGCGCGTTCGTCGGCCTGCCCGCCGATGCGGTGGACGAACGGCTGCTGCTGCAGCGCCAGCGCGCCGAGCTGTACCAAGCGCAAGGACGCCTGGACGAATCCTTGCGCTTGTGGGAATCGCTGGACCCGCAGTTCCAACGCCGCTACGGCTTGGCCGACCCGCGCACCGCGCAAGCGCGCCGCGCCTGGGCCAGCGCCTTGCGCGCATCGGACCAGCACTCGCGCGCGGCGCTGCTGCTGGCGCAACTGCCCAAACCCGCCGCGGACGGCCAGGGCGACAATCCGGCCACCGCCAAGTCGATCTATACCCAGGCCTTGCAACAGCGCGATGCCGGCCAGTACGCGCAGGCAGAACAACTGGCCCTGGAAGCCTTGCGCATCGACCTGAAACTCTACGGCGAACGCCACAGCGAAACCTCCAAGGCGTTCAACGCATTGGGCACCATCGCCCAGGCGCGCAACGACTATCCCGCGGCGGTGGCGTACTTCGAGCGATCGCTGACGATCAAACGCGCGGTCAATGGCGAAAAGCATCCCTCCGTCGCCGGCGGCGAGTACAACCTCGGGCTGATGCAGCACCTGTACCTGGGCAAGCCGGCGTTGGCCGAACCGCATCTGCGCAAGGCGGTCGAAATCGGCGCGCAGGTGCTGCCGGCGGAACACCCGAATCTGGCGCTGTATCGGCTGGGCTGGGCGATGGCGTTGCGCGATCTGGACCGCGTCGCCGATGCGCGCGCCGCGCTGGCGGCGGCGCGCGAGCGTCTGGAAGGCGTGTCCGGGCAGGAGTTGAACCTGGCCTTGGCCCAGTCGGAAACCTTGTGCATGAGCGCGGGCCCCATCGACCGCGCCGGACAACGCGAGTTGGACCGCGACCTGGAAACGGTCCGCGCCGAACTGGCCGCGGACCATCCCAAACGTCAGCGCGTGGAGCGCTGCAATACGCGCCTGGATGCGCTGGCCAAGCGTTAGGAGCTCGGGTGCCAGGGCAGACCGATGCTGTCGCCGCCACCGCCGTCGCCCTTGGGCTCGATGAACTCGGTCGGCCACGACAGGCGGAAACCGTCCTGCGGCTTGAGATTGACTCCGCGCAACAAACCGCTGCGCAATCGCATCGGCGTCCATCGCTCGCTCGGCAGTTTGAAGCCGACCGGCCGCTTGGAATGAGTCGAGGAGTCGCTGGGGTAAACCAGGATCTGGTCGCCTTCGCGCACTAGCGTCAGCCGGTACGAAGCCTTGCCGATCGCACCGAGCGCGATCCTTTCGTGGCCCAACAGAATCGGCTCGCCACCGCCGCCGCCGAATTGCGACCAGTTGGTGTGCGGCGGTTGCCACCAATCGAGCAACAGCGTCAGCTGATCGCCCTCGCGCGTCAACGAGAACGACAACAAGCGCTCCGACGCGCTCTTGTCGGGCGGCGCGAACAGCCATTCGGAGATTCCCATCTCCACGCCCGCGCCTGCGTTGAGCTTCAGCGCGGAAACGATCAGGTCGAAGCTCAGGCCGTAAGGGTTCTGCTCGGGATGGACGTTCTGCAGGCGCTGGTACAGCGCTTCGTCGAAGCTCAGATCGCGCGGCGCGAAGCCGACGCTGGCTCGGATCACGTTGATCTCGCAGGCGGAGCCTTCGAAGCCGCCTCCCGATTGTTCGCTTCCCGGCGGCCTGGGTTCGTCGCAGAAGTCGCCGGCCAGCGCCTGTCCGGCGCACAGCAGCATGGGCACGACCAGGTATTTCAGCTTGCTTTTCACAAAAACCTCCCTGTGGACATCCAATACGACCATTCGCGTTGTATCCGGCGGCAAGCGGCCGCGACCGGCGCGCAAAGCCTACCTGCGCCCGCGCCCGCCGGCACCGGGCGAGGACGCGCCGTTGCGTCCTCGCCGCAGGGCCGCCCCGGCCGGTTTCGGCCAAGGGCCCGCCCTTCGGCACGCTTGCTGATTCGATTACTCGCAATCGGCGGCCGCAACGGCTCATCGTTGGCGGGCCGAGCGACCCAGGCCCGACGGAATCGGCGATCCTGCGCATCGATCCCGACCGCGCCCCCAGCCCGCCCCCATGCACATCAGCCAGGAAACCCCGCAACAAACCGACGCCCGCCTGCGCGGGGTCATCGCCGCCGCCGATCTGGTCTGGCACCCGGGCGCCTATGCGTTCTACGAATTTCCCAAGCGCGCCCTGCCGGCCGATGCGCTGGACGGATCGCTCGCCGCGGTCTGCGATGAGGAGGTCTGGAGCGTGCTCCGGCCCGCCGTCGCGCCGGCGGCGGAGACCTTCGCCCTGTTTTCGTTTCACTTCCGCGACGGCGAAGACAACAGCGGCTTCGTCGGCTGGCTGGCGAGCGAACTCAAGCGCCGGCTCGGCACCGGCGTGCTGGTGGTCTGCGGGCAGAACAGCCGGCGCGGCGGGATCTTCGATTACTGGGGCGTGCCGGAGTCGATGCGCGCGCAGGTCATGGCCGAGGTCGAACAACTGCGTGGCGAGTCCCCGTCCCGCGGCTGACTCCGATACCGCCGGTCGCGACGCGGGCGCAAATCGGGTCCGGCGTCGCAAGTCCTGCTGAGCCGACGCATTTCAGGCCCTCGCCGCTGAAACATGAATACGCCGGACGCATGCTAAGTTCGCTTTCAACCGAACTTGGTCCGGCGACAGACGGCCGCAACATGCCCAGCATTGCGTTGCTTTTACCCATCCGCCCCGTTCGCCGCGACTCCGCCTGGCGATGGTCGCGGCCGGTCCGCGCTTTGAGTCTGGCCCTGATCCTTTCCCTTCCCTTATCGGCGTGCACCATGCAGACCACGACTTCGTTCGATTCGGCCGCCTGGAAATCCCAACGCGGCGCCGACGCCCAGGACAACCGCCGCGGCGGCATGGTCGCCGCGTTGGAGCAAACCGTCCGCACCGGCATGCCGCGCGATGAAGTGATCGCCTTGCTGGGCGAACCGGACTCCACCGACGCCGCGTCCTCGACCGATGTTTACGAGCTCGGCGTGGCCCGCTTCGGCGTGGACGAAGAGTTCTATCGGATCCAGTACCAGGACGGCAAAGTCGCCTCGCACCGCTGGGGCCGCCGCTGACCCGCGCGTCCCGCCGCCCCCGCTAACTTCCTTCGAACGCCGACCCGCACGACCGAATCAGGGAGATCGTCATGTCCGACCGGCCCGATCTGGCTACCTTGCGCACCACCTATCAGGTCGCCGACGACAAGATGATCGACTATCGGCCGCGCGCGTTCGGCGCGATCGATATTCCCTTCACCGACTCGGTCAAGATCACCCAGACCGAGGGCGCCTTGCTCGACAAGCTGACCCAGGATCGCGGTCTGGTCGGCCTGCGCGATTTCGACGGCATCCGCAAACGCGCTTTCAGCGAAGGCGTCGAGCGTTTTCCCGACAACCCGGTGCCCGGCAACATTCCCGCCGACCGCCAACGCGAATGGCAAGGCAACGACGGCCACCGCGACGCGTTCCGGCATGCGTACTGGAACGCGCTGATGGCGCAGAAGTACGGGTCGCAATGGGCCGGCGCGTTCGCCACCGCGCACGAAGGCGTGCCCGGCAATACCGCCAATCGCGAAGCGATGGACCTGTACAACAACCAGATCGGCCGCAGCATCGGCGCGGCCAATCCCAACGCGTCGGCCGAGCAACTCGCCGACTTGGTCGAGCAGAGCTTGAACCAGGGCAAGCTGGTGGTGATCGACCGCAACGGCCAGCTCGAATGGAGCGACCGGGTGAGCAAAGGCGCGCACGGTCTGGCGCCGGACGAGGTGCTGGCGCCGAACCTGCGCACGCCCGGCGTGGTCTCCACCGACAACTCGATCAGCGCCAACACCGCACCGGCGGCGGGCGATGTCCGCCTGGCCGAAGCCGCGCCGGCGGTCGATCGCATGCGCCAGGATCCGATCTACGGCCAGGTGGTCGCGGCGATGGACGCCAAGGGACTGCGCGATGAGACCCTGGCCGCGAATATCTATGCGGCCACGGTGCGCGAGGGTCTGCCCAAGGTCGCCAGCATCGAAATCGGCCGGCCGGTGCAGGACGCGCAGGGCAATCCCGACCGCAACTTCTTCGTGCTCGACGGCAGCACCGGGCCGCTGGGTCCGAACCATGCGCGGGTCAGCGAGAACCAGGCGCGCGGGGTGAGCGTGCAAGTGGCGGCCAACAACGCCGAACAGGCGCGTGCCGAAACCGTCGCCGAGGTCGAGGCGCCGCAGCGCAAACCGGTAACGCACAACGTTTGAGGGTGCGGGCGCTCGGCCCTCACCCCAACCCTCTACCGCTGCGCGGGAGAGGCAGACAAGCAGCTGAGCCCCTCTCCAGCCTTCTCCCTCGCAGCGAGAGAGGCTAACAAGCGCACTAAAGCCCCTCTCCCGCTTCGCGGGAGAGGGGTTGGGGTGAGGGCAGCCAGCAGTTCGCGATTACTTGCTCACGAACTCCAGCAAATCCCGATTCAACCGATCCTTATGCGTATCCGGCAACCCATGCGGCGCCCCCGGATACACGATCAACTTCGAATGCTTGATCAACTTGGCCGAAGCCCGCGCCGCCGCGTCGATCGGCACGATCTGATCGTCGTCGCCATGGATCACCAGCACCGGCACTTCGATGCGCTTGAGGTCGACGGTGAAATCGGTGGCCGAGAACGCGGCGATCGAGTCGTAAGCGTTCTTGTGCCCGGCCTGCATCCCCTGCGAACGGAACGATTCGATCAAACCCGGCGAAGGTTTCGCACCCGGACGGTTGTAGCCATAGAACGGCCCCGAAGCGATATCCAGATACAACTGCGAACGGTTGTCCAACGAAGCCTTGCGCAAACCGTCGAACACTTCGATCGGCAAGCCGCCGGGATTGGCCGCGGTCTTGAGCATCAACGGCGGCACCGCGCTCACCAGCACCGCCTTGCGCACGCGCTCGCTGCCGTAGCGGCCGAGGTAGCGCGCGACTTCGCCGCCGCCGGTGGAGAAACCGACCAACACCGCATCGCGCACGTTCAAGCTGTCCAGCACCGCCTTGAGGTCGGCGGCGTAGTGGTCCATGTCGTTGCCGTCCCAAGGCTGGCTGGAACGGCCGTGGCCGCGGCGGTCGTGGGCGATCACCCGGTAACCGTGGTCGGCCAGAAACAGCATCTGCGATTCCCAGCTGTCCGAGCTCAGCGGCCAGCCGTGGCTGAAAGCCACCACCGGGCCGTCCTTGGGGCCCCAGTCCTTGTAGTAGAGCTGCACGCCGTCGGCGGTGACGACGATGTTGGAGGACTGGCGCAGCGGCGCGGCCTGTTCGGTGGCGGCGGGCGCGGCGGCCGGGGTGGCGGCTTGCGTGGCGGTGGCCAGGCCCAGGCTCAGCAGGGACAGGGCGAAGGAGCGGTGCAGGACGGTCGGGAAGTTCATGGCGGTCTCCGGTTGGGTGGCGGGCAGCGGGCCCGTGAGACGTACTTTGCCCACCCATCCGGGACTCTACGTAACGTATAGTCCTTAAAACTTTACCTATCGTATTTCCCCATGACCGACCGCCTCGAAGCCCTGCTGGAACGCTTCTCCGCCACCGCCCGGCTGTTCCATGCCGGCGCCTTGTGCGGCATCAACGACCTGGCGCCCGAACTCGGCGCCGGACAGTTGCATCTGGTCCGCGGCGGCGCGGTCGAGGTGATCAACGGCGGCGAGGCCGCGGTGCACATCGATACGCCGAGCCTGCTGCTGTATCCGCGGCCGCTGGCGCATCGCTTCATCACCGACGCCGAGCGCGGCGCGGATCTGGCCTGCGCGAACCTGCACTTCGAAGGCGGCGCGGCCAATCCCATCGCCAACGCCTTGCCGGCGTTCGTCTGCGTCGGCCTGGACCAGATCGACGGCGCGCAGCCGATCCTGGCGTTGTTGTTCGAGGAAGCCTTCGACCGCCGCTGCGGGCGGCATGCCTTGATCAACCGCTTGTTCGAAGTGGTGTTGATCCAAGTGCTGCGGCATCTGATGGAAAGCGGCCGCACCCGCGTCGGCATGCTGGCCGGTTTGTCGCATCCGCAACTGCGCCATGCCCTGGTCGCGATCCACGAATCGGCCGAACGCGACTGGACCCTGGATGCGCTGGCCGCGCGCGCCGGCATGTCGCGCAGCGTATTCGCCAACGCCTTCCGCGACAGCGTCGGCTGCACGCCGGGCATCTACCTGCAGCAATGGCGCGTGGGACTGGCGCAACAATCGCTGCTCGACGGCCGGCCGTTGAAGACCATCGCGATGGACGTGGGTTACGGCAGCGAAGCGGCTTTGTCGCGCGCGTTCAAAGCCTCGACCGGACTATCGCCGCGCGCCTGGAAGACTCAGGCCTTGCGCGAACACCTGCCCGCGGCCGCAACGGCAGATTGAACGACCGCAATCGCCCCACCCGCAACCGAGCGCCACCAACAAAATCCCCCGACGCCCCCACACCCGTCATTCCGGCGAAAGCCGGAACCATTTTGCTCTTGCTCTGCTCGGCCCGATCGCACGCCGAAGCCCCTGCTACTACAGTTATGGGGCCGCCGCGGATGTCTTCAAGACTTTCATAATTCCCGTAAATTCATATAGTTGCGTCGTCTCCACGCCCCCAGCCGGACGACCATGACCGACACCGCGACGCAGCCCCCGGACGCACTGCCCACCTTCAAAGACACCCAAGCCCGCGACCGCTATCTGGCCGCCTACGACGCCGCATTGAGCCAATGGCCGGTCGCGTACGAAACCTTCGACGTCCCCAGCGAGTTCGGCTCGACCCACGTCATCGCCAGCGGCCCGACCGACGCACCGGCGTTGTTGTTGCTGCCCAGTTTCTCCGGCACCGCCACGGTGTGGCGGCTCAACGTCGCCGCATTGAGCCGCCACTACCGCACCTATGCGATCGACGTGATCGCGCAACCGGGCAAGGGCTGGGCGTACCGACGCCTGCGCGACCGCCACGAATACGCGCGCTGGCTGGCGCAAGTGCTCGACGGTCTGGGCGTGCGGCACGCATCGCTGATCGGTTGCTCGTTCGGCGGCTTCCTCGCCTTGAATCAGGCCTCGCTGACGCCGGATCGAGTCGAACGGGCAGTAATGATCAGTCCGGTCGGCACCTTCGCATCGCAGTATTGGAATCTGACCTACTCGGCGCGGATCAAACGCCCGCTGCTCAAACTGTGGCGCCGCCTGCGCCGCAACCCGCGCGCGCCGAGCATGGCCGACCTGGGCATGCGCCCGCGCGACGATCGCTGGGCCGCGTTGATGGCGGCGACGATGTCGGCGTTCTCCGCGGTCGGCGTCATCAACCCGGCGGTGTTGAGCCGGCGCGAGTTGCGCGCGATCCGCACGCCGGCGCTGCTGCTGATCGGCGACGGCGAGCGGCTTTACGACGCCGCCGCGATGCTGCGCCTGGCGCAGCGAAAGATGCCGGGCTTGCAAGGCGACGTCGTCGCCGCGGCCGATCACATCGCGGCGATGGCGCAACCCGAGCGCGTAAACGAATCGATCCTAAATTTCTTGCGAGCCAACGGCGCGAAACCGTAAGCGGCGCAATCAGCGCTGGGCAGTGGCCAACTTGGCGGCCAGACCGACGAACACGCAACCGGCCACGGTGTTCATGCGCGCGATCGCCCGCGGCGAACGCCGCAACCACACACTGAGCTTGCCCGAAGCCATCGCGATGCCGCTGAACACCACCAGCGTGGTGGCGATGAACAACGCGCCCAACTGCGCCACCTGCAGCGGCACCGGGCCGGCATCGGTCTTGACGAACTGCGGCAGGAACGCCAGGAAGAAAATCGCCACCTTGGGATTGGTGATGTTCATGACGATGCCGCGCGCGAACAAGGCCCAGGCCGACGCTTCCGGCGCCGCCTCGACCGCACTGTCCTGCGCGCCCGCATCGCCCGTACCGCGCCCGGCCTTGAACGCACCGTAGGCCAGATACAACAAGTACGCCGCGCCCACCAGCTTGAGCGCGGTGAACGCGGTCGCCGAGGCCTGAAACACCGCGGCCACGCCGAACGCGACCGCGGTGGTGTGCGCCAGCAAGCCGGTGCACAAACCCAAGGTCACCGCCACGCCCTTGCGGCTGCCGTTGAGCGCCGACTGCATCAGCACGAACAGATTGTCCGGGCCGGGAATCGCGGCGAGGACGGCGGAGGTCACGATGAATTGCACGGCGACGTCTGAGGCGATCACACGAACTCCGTTGCGCAGGAACTGTGGGGAACCTCGTTTCTACCGGACCGCCGATAACGCGGCAAGGCCGCGGATCGCCGCTGCCCGACGGCATTTCGTCACAAAGACAAATGACAATCAATCGCATTTAGTGCTAAGGTCTTCGTCCACCGGCCCGGTGCCGACGCAACGCCGCCCGCCTGCTCCCACGACGATGTCCTCCAACGCCGCTCTTCTCACCTCGCTGCTGGTCACCGAGCGCGAGCGGTTGTTGCGCTATCTGCGCCGCTATCTCGATCGCGCCGAAGCCGAAGACGCATTGCAGTCGATGTACTTCAAAGTGATCGCGGTGGCCGGCGAGCCGCCGATTCTCGATCCGCGCCATTACCTCTATCGCCTCGCCCATCACCATGCGGTCGATCAAGGCCGCGCCGAAGCGCGCCGGCGCAAACTGCGCGAAGCCGCGGCGGCATGGTTGGCCGAAGACGATGCCCTGCCCGACACCGCCCGGGTGGTGCTGGCGCAGAGCGAACTGGCGAGCATCGCCAAGGCCGCGCGCGATCTGCCCGAGCGTTCGCGGCAGATCTTCGCGCTCAACCGCTTCGAAGGCCTGACCCAGCGCGAGATCGCGGCGCAACTGCAGGTCTCCACCACCACGGTCGAAAAACACATCCAGCGCGTGCTGCGCCTGCTCGATCAGGCCCGCGAAGGCCGCTGACCCGCGCATCGGCGGCGCCGGGGTTGGGTAAGCGCCCGCCGCGTTCGTCACTATTCAAGTCCAGGCAGCCTCAGCCACCGCATGACCCCTACCTCGCCTCCCGATTCACCGGACTGTCCCCGCGCCGACGACGCCGACCTGGGCGAACAAGCGCGTCGCTGGATCGCCCGGCTCGCCTCGGGCGAGATGGATGAGGCCGAATTGGCCGCGTTCGAAACCTGGATGGAGTCGGCGCCGCAACGGGCGGCGTTCGCCCGGCAGCGCGCGCTGTGGCAAGGGCTTGCGACGCTGCGCGATGCCTTCGAAACGGCGCCCGCGCCCGAAGTCGCGACGCCAGCGCCGCTCGCGCCGCGCCGACGCGGGCGACGAACCCGCGCGGTCGGCTGGAGCCTGGCCACCGCCGCCTGCCTAACCGCAGCCATCGCGGCCGCACCGGCGATCTGGCTGCACTGGCGCGCGGACTACCGCAGCGGCGCGGCGCCGCAACGCTATCTGCTCAGCGACGGCTCCGAAGCGGTGCTCGATGCCGGATCGGCGATCACCGTCGATTACCGCGACGGCCAACGGCGGATCGAACTGCTGCGCGGCGCCGCGTGGTTCCGGGTGGCGCACGGCGATGCGCGCCCGTTCCGGGTGGAAGCGCTCAACGGCGTCAGCCGCGATATCGGCACCGCGTTCGAGGTGAGCCTGCAAGACGCGCAGGTGCGCACCGCGGTCAGCGAAGGCCTGGTCGAAGTCGCCTCGGCCGGCGGCGACGCGGTCGGCGTGCGCGCCGGGCAAGCGGTGGTCTACGCGGCGGGCGGCGCGGTGTCGCGGCCTTATCCGATCGATTCGGCCGACATCGCCGGTTGGCGCCACGGCGAGTTGCTGCTGGACGGCGTCCCGGCCGAGCGCGCCTTGCAACGGATCGCGCGTTACCGCGCCGCGCCGGTGTGGACCGTGGGTTCGTTCGCCGGCGCGCCGCGCATTTCCGCGACGCTGCGCACCGACCGGCCGGATGAGGCCATCGACGCGGTCGCCCGCAGCGCGCGCCTGCGGGTGCAACGCCTGCCCAGCGGCGTCTTGCTGGTGCGTCCGCCGGCGGAATAGTTTCGCCGAACCGATCGCAGTGCGGGGGTTGGGTAGGCGTCCACCAGGGACGTCTTGTAGTTCGTAGCCGCGAGACGCGCATCGCATCTCAAGCCAAACGCCGCGCGGGTCCGAAGGTTCGGGCCCGCGCCATACGACGACTTGAGGAGTTCGCTGCATGTCTTCCGTTCCGGCCCGCCGCCGGCGGGCGTTCGCGCCCGTCGGATTGGCCAGATGCATCCACTGGATCCTGTTCGGCCTGGCCGCTCCCTGCGCAATGGCGCAGACCGCCCCGGCGCCCTCGACCCAGTCCGCGCCGACCCTGCGTCGCTACGACATCCAGGCGCAGCCGTTGCCGGCCGCCTTGCGTCAATACAGCCGGATCAGCGGCGTGCAGGTGGTGTTCGACAGCGCCGACGGCGAAGGCGCGCGCTCGGCGCCGCTGCACGGCGAGTACGACGATGCGCAAGCGCTGAACCGCCTGCTCGACGGCACCGGCCTGAGCGCACGCCGCAGCGGCGCCGACACCGTCACCGTGCAACGCGATGCCGCAAACGCCGCAGCGGCCGGCACCATCGTCACCGACACACTTTCGGTCGGCGCCGGCGCCTACAACCAGGCCCAACGCGACGAACGCGGCTACGACGAGGTCTACGACGCCGATTTATCGACCGTCTACGCCGGCAAGGAACAGATCGAACGCTACAAAGGCGCCACGCCCGCCGACGTGTTCAAGGGCATGCTCAACGTCTACAGCGGCGACGCGCGCAACAGCGGCGCGCTCGATCCCAACATCCGCGGCATCCAGGGCCCAGGCCGGGTGCCGCTGACCATCGACGGCACCGAGCAGGCGCTGACCGTGTGGCGCGGCTACAACGGCGCCAACAACCGCAACTACATCGATCCGAACCTGATCGGCGGCATCCAGGTCATCAAGGGTCCCAACCTCACCCGCAACGTCAGCAGCTCCATCGGCGGCGCGGTGGTGGTGACCACCCTCGGCGTCGACGACGTGCTCAAGCCGGGCGAGCGTTTCGGCGGCGAGTTCAAGCTGGAAACCAGCGACAACGCGATCGACCCGAATCTGCCGACGCTGTCGACCGGCCGCGATTACCGCACCGTGCCCGGCTTTCCCACCAACCCGTTCGCCACCTACTACGATCCCACTCTGTACAAGCCGGTGCGCAGCAGCGGCGGCAAGGATCTGATTCTCGGCGACGATCAGGCCTGGCGATTGGCGCTGGGCCTGCGCGAGGACAACTTCGAACTGCTCGCCGCCTACGCCTACCGCAAGAAGGGCAACCATTTCTCCGGCAAGAACGGCGCCGATTTCTACACCCAGCCCTACGATCCGGCCAAGAGCCTGAACTACATCACCAGCCTGGCGCGCTTCTACCGGCCCGGCGATGAAGTGCCCAACACCTCCAGCGAAATGGAATCGTGGTTGGTCAAAGCGACGTTCCGGCCGAGCGCGAATCAAACCTTCAAACTCGGCCTGCGCGACACCCGCTCGGCTTACGGCGAAATCCTGCCCACCCGCATCTCCTGGCGCGACACCGTCGGCCAGGGCGCGCCGCAATGGCCGCTGAGCCGGGTCGACGCCAAGGCCTACAACCTGGAATACCAATGGCAGCCCGGCGGGCGCTGGTTCGATGTCTACGCCAACCTGTGGACCACCCGCACCGACAGCGATACCTACAGCGCCGGCGGCTTTCCCAACATGGCCAGTTGGGAAGACCCGATCCTGCGCAACACCGCGCTGGCCAACGCTCATCACGACCGCACCGGCCTGACCTTGAGCAACAAGATGGCGCTGCGGCCGAATCTGGATCTGACCATCGGCGCCAACTACCAGCACGAGAAGCTGCGTTCGGACGACGAATACAACGGCGTCGCCGACGGCTGGCGGATGTTTCCGCGCGCCGGCCGCCGCGAGGAGCGCGACTACAGCGTCAAGCTGGATTGGCGCGCGACCGAGCGGCTGAGCTTCAGCGCCGGCATGCGCTACCAATCGTATTGGGCCTTCGACGATTTCCTCGCCGACCGCTTGAGCCAGGGCGACACCCGGCTGGGGCAAGTGCTGGTGCCCGAACGCTACGTCATGACCTACTACACCCGCGATCCGCGACTGAGCCAGTCGGTGCTGGACGCGCGCATCGCCACGATTCACCGCAATGCCGCGCGCTTCGGCTGGGGCCAGGAGACGGTCAACACCCAGATCGAGCAGGCCACTTACACCCTGCGCCAGACCGGCCCGGATTGGTTGGCCGATGAGCGCGGCCGTTTCCGCCGCGCCGACAACATCTTCCTCAACGGCAGTCTGGCCGGCGTCGACTACGGCCGCGGCAACGCCTCGCTGCGGCCGGTGTTCACCCAACTGCCGGCCGCGCACCACAGCGGCAGCGACTGGTCGCCGACCTTTTCCACCACCTTCAACTTCAACGACGACGCGCGCCTGTACTTCCGCCACAGCCAGGCGCGGCGCTATCCGAGCATGTTCGAAAGCACGCTGGGGTTCTCCGCCAGCCTGCCGGTGGCCGAACTCAGGCCCGAGCACGCCTACAACTACGAGCTGGCCTACGTGCACGACTTCAGTCGCGCGCTGGACGCCGAGTACGCCGATCTCAAGCTGACCTACTACCACCACAAGACCGAGAACGTGATCGAACGCAGCGGCCAGCTGCAGTTCTCCAACATCGACAAGCAAACCCTGCGCGGGCTCGAGTTCCAAGGCCGCTACGACAACGGCCGCTTCTTCACCGACCTGAGCGTGGCGCGCAATCTGGAGAACGAGGTCTGCGATCAAAGCGTGGCCACGATCAACGATCCCACCGGAAAGATCGGCATCGCCGACTGCGTCCAGGCCGGTTTCGTCGGCGGCTATCTGATCACCATGGCGGTGCCCGAAACCAGCGCCAACTGGACCGTCGGCGGGCGCTGGTTCGACCGCAAGCTCGAACTCGGCGCGCGCGTGGTCCATCACAGCGGCTACCAGAACGCCGACTACGACCTCTACCAGGAGCAACGCCTGGGCGCGTACTTCAACGTACCGCTGGCCTGGGACCGCATCACCACTTACGACGCCTACGCCAATTACCGCTTCAACGATTCGCTGGCGCTGGAATTGGTCGGCACCAATCTGGGCGACTTGTACTACGTCGATCCGCTGACGCGTTCGGCGATGGCCGCGCCCGGCCGCACCTTCAAGCTCAGCTTCACCGCGCGATTCTGATTCCGCGCCGCCGGCACGCGGCGGCCCCAAAAATCTGTTGCATCAGACGCAATGGATGAGCGACCGGGCGCAGCGCGCTCTAGCCAAAGTTCATTCCATCGGATCTATCCAACCCTTATCAGGAGTCATCGCATGAAACGCATCAACCTCGCTCTCGCCGCCCTGGCCGCCGCGACCCTGGCCGGCGCCGCTCAAGCCGCCGTGGTCGGCGACCAGAGCGACAACACCTACGTCGAAGCCGGCGTGTCGACCGTCAACGCGGGCCCGCACGTGGCCGGCCGTCCGGGCATCGGCGTCTACACCATGGGCACGACCAAGAAGGTCGACTTCCAGGGCCTGCAATTGTTCGCCGCGCCCGACGCCAACGGCGTGTCCAGCCTCGTGCAGCCGATCAGCCCGCCGAGCCACAGCGGCATGGGCGTGTTCCACTTCGCCAAGATCGCCGGGCACAACGTCTATTACGGCGAGTGGTCGAAGGACGTGGCCGGCACCGATTCGCGCACCGTGTACTACGCCGGCGACAACGCCGGCACCACGGTCCCGGGTTCGGGCACCGCCACCTACACCGTCGCCGGCCTGAGCCAGTACAACGGCAGCAACAAGCTCAACGGCACCCTGACCGCCAACTTCGGCGCCGCCCAGCTCAGCGGCAGCCTGTCCAACGGCAGCCTGACCGTGGACATCGGCACCGCCGCGATCAGCGGCACCGGCTTCTCCGGCAACGGCGCCAGCGCTTCGGTGGCCGGCTCCACCGTCGCCACCGGCGGCATCAGCGGCCAGTTCTTCGGCGCCAACGCCGCGGCCCTGGCCGGCATCACCCGTTTCGACGATCGCCTGTACGACACCGCCTTCGGCGGCACCAAGAACCCTTGATCTGAGCCGATCGGATCGCGGCCGTTCGCGGCCGCGATCCGCTCCGTCGCCGCAAGGACGCGGCGCGGAGTTTGGTTCCGCAGCGATGAACGACAAACAAGAATTTCTCCGACGCCGGCGGCGTTCGCTCGCCGCGCCGCTCTGCGCCTGCCTGTTGTCGCTGGCGGCCAACGCCTGGGCGCAGGATCGCGACGATACCCGCCTGCGTCTGGATCACGGTCTGGAACAACGCCAGAACGAGCGCGAACAGCGATTGCTGGAAGAACAGAACCGCGCTGCCGACGCCGGAGCCGAAACGGCTTCCGCGCCATCCGACGCCGCCGACGCTAATTCGCTGGGGCCGGCGCTGTACGCGGCGGTCGAACGCCGGCAATGGCCTGAAGCCAAGCGCCTGTTCGCGCGCTACGCCGCGCTGCCGGGCCGCGACCCGATGCTGGAGCTGTACGCGCGCGGCGCGCTGTCGCGCGCCGACGGCGATCTGGCCCAGGCCGAGCGCCACTACCGCGCCTTGCTCGAACGCCAGGCGGATTTCCTGCCGGGCCGCTTGGAACTGGCGCGGGTGCTGTTCGAGAACCAGATCGACCGCGAGGCCGAACAGCGCTTCCGCGAAATCCAGGACTCGCTCGACCCCGACGATCCCAAGGCCGAAGGCGTACGCCGCACCGTGGCGACCTTCCTGCGCGCGCTCGCCAACCGCCGCGGCTGGCACGGCAGCGTCGCGGTTGGCCCCACCTGGAACGACAACCTCAACCAGAGTTCGGAAAGCCGCAGCTGTTTGTTGACCGCGCCCGACGGCCTGTGCGTGATCGAACGCAGCCTGCCCAAAGCCGCGCAGGCGCCGGGCCTGGATTTCGACGCCAGCCTGAGCAAGCGGGTGGCGCTGCGCGGACACCACGGCGTGTTTCTGCGTTCGCTGCTGTACGGCTACGCCTACCGCGACGACAGCCGTTACAACGAGACCACCTGGAACAACAGCGCCGGCTATTCCTATGCCAGCGCGCGCCACGGCTATTCGCTGGCGCCGAGTTTCGAGTACGGCGCTTACGGAAACCAGGCGCTGTACGGCGCCTGGGGTTTGCGCGCGGACTGGTCCTACACCTTCTCGCCGCGCTGGATGTTCAAGCTGGAAGGCGACTACAAGCGCATGCGCTACCGGCGCAGCGCGCTGCGCAACTTCGACGGCGACGTCGCCTCGCTCTACGCCACCGTCTGGCGCGCGCTGCCGCGGCAATGGCTGTTGTTCGGCGGCGTCGACCTGAGCCAGCGCGACAGCCGCAGCGCCAGCGAGGCCTATCTGCAACGCGGTTTGCGCCTGGGCTTGTCGAAACAATTCGACGCCGGATTCGGGTTGTTGGCGTTCGCTTCGCTGCGCCATCGCGGGCACCGCGCCTGGAGCGATCCGCTGGAGGCGCGGCGCCGCGACGATGAGCAGAATTACACGCTGATCCTGCGCATGCCCAAGTTCGCCTTCGCCGGACTTACCCCCAGCTTGACCTTGAAGCACAACACCATCGCCAGCAACATCGACTGGCTGTATTCCTACGACCGCAACTCGGTCAGTCTGAAGTTGGAGCGTTCGTTTTGAAGCGCCTCGTGGCCGGTCGGTCTGTTGCGGCGTTTAGGGCGGGCTGGCCGCGATGAACGCATTCGCGAGCGCCATCGGCTCGGCCAATGCGGACGAACCGACCTGCGCGCGCCCGCCCTCGCGGCGCGGGCCCGGCCCGGCACGCACGCAACCCGCGCGCGGCAGCGACATGCAATGGCTGGGCGCGCTGGCGACGGTGGCGTTCCATGTCGCGGTGATCTCGTTCGTGCTGTGGCAGCAGCAAACGCTGACGCCGCTAACGCCTCCGCAGGCGACCGCCGAAACGGTGGTGGTGGAACTGACCCTGATCGCCGAAGCGCCGCGCGCGATCCAACGCGATCTGCCGCCGGGCGCGCTCAAGCCCGACCGCGTCGCTTCGGTGGATCGGCCCGCCCAGACCTCCGAGCGGCCGCCGTCCGTCGTCGACCGCAAACCGCAAGCCACCGGCGAAAAACCGTTCGCGCCACAGACCCGCATCGAACTGCCGCCATCGTCCGAACCGGTGCCCGCCACCGACGCGTCCATCGCCTCCGACGCCTCCGCGCCCGCGCAAGCCGCCGCGGTCGAATCCGCGCGATATGCAGCACCGCAAGACATCGCCGGCGAACTGACCCCCGCGCCCAGTCAATGGCAGCAACGCTTGCTCGGCCATCTGCAGCGCTACAAACGCTATCCGCGCCAAGCGCGCCGCCTGCATCAACAGGGCGTGGCCGAAGTCGGATTGACCGTCGACGGCGACGGCCGGGTGCTGGAATCGCGGATCGCCCGCTCCAGCGGCTACCCGTCGCTGGACGAAGAAGCGCTGGCGGTGGTGCTGCGCGCCAGCCCGGTGCCGGCGCCTCCGGCCGAGTTGGGGCCGCCGCCGTTGCAGGTGCGCGTGCCCATCGAGTTCCATATCTCCGGCCGCTGATGCGTCGGCACCGGCGCGGCCGCTCCGCGCCGGTGCCGACGTTCGCGATCAGAACCGGTACGTCATCGCCACCCGCACGCTGCGCGGCTCGCCCCAGGTGTAGGTGCTGTAGTAGCTGAAGATCGTGTAGTAGCGCTTGTCGAGCAGGTTGTCGACGTTGAGCGTGGCCGACAGCTTGTCGTTGAATTGATAGCGCGCCATCAGATCGAGCAGCCAATACGGCTCGGTGCGATGTTCGACCCGGCCGCCCAGGGGATTGGGCACCGGGCCCCAGGTCTGGCTCTGCCAACGCGCGCCGCCGCCGACCGTCCAATCCTCCAAGCCGCCGCGCAGCCGGTAGCTGGTGTGCACGCTGAACTGATCTTCCGGCTCCAGGGTCGAGACCTTGCCGCCGGTTTGGCGCGCGACCTTGTGCGAGTAACCGCCCTGAATCTGCCAGCCCGGCGCCAGCTCGCCCGACAGCTCCAGCTCGTAGCCCTTGGTGCGCACGCCTTGCAAGGCGCGGTAGGCCAGACCGCCCGACGGCGTGCGCCCGCCGGTGGCCTCAGCGTAGTTGTCCTGATCGAGCTGGAACACCGCGGCGCTGGCGTTGAGGCGGCCGTTGAAGAACTCGCCCTTCAGGCCGACTTCGTAATTGCGGCCGTCCAGCGGATCCAGCGTGCGCCCGCGTTCGTCCTGATAGCCTTGCGGCTTGAAGATGCTGGTGTAGCTGGCGAACGCCGAGAAGTTGTCGTTCAAGTCGTACACCACGCCGGCATAGGGCGCGAGGATGCCGCTCTTGTCGATTTCGTTGGCCTTGTAGTTGGATACGCGGGTGCCGACGATGGCCTTCAACGCATCGGCGACGTCGAAACGGCCGACCACGTACAAGCCGTTCTCGCGGGTCACCTCATCGTTGGCGTAAGAACGCTGCCAGTTCGGCTCGGGGATGTCGCCGTTCCAGGTCCGGTAGTCGGGCACGTCCAGCGAGTAGCCGGGCTGTGGCATGTAGCCGGTATTGGTCCAGCGCTTGCGCGACACGCTGCCGCCGATCACCAACTCGTGCTCGCGGCCGAGCCAGCCGAAGCGGCCGCTGACATAGCCGTCGAGCGCGTTGCTGACGGTGCGGCCGATGTACTGGCCGGCCCACAGGCCCACGCCGGTGCCGGTGAGCGGATTCGGATTGCCCGATGCGGCCGCGCCGAGCGCGGCGTCGTAGCCGTTGACCTGGTGATTGAGCTGCAGCTTGGCGACCCAATCGTTGCCGAAGCGATGCTCCAGGGTGCCGAAGCCGGTGCGGCTGTATTGGCGCCAGCGGCTCCAGCGCGCGCCGTTGTTGAACGAACGCGGCATGCGGTTGAAGTTGCCGTTGCTGTCGAGCAGCGGAATGCCGCCCCAGCTGGAGCCCTTGGGATCGCTGTCCAGGTAATCCGCGCCGACCGTCAACAGCGTGTTGTCGCCGACGTCGGCTTCCAGGATGCCGTACAGCACCTCGGTCGTGCGCTGGTAGTAATCGACCTGGCCGTGCTTGTCCACGCGCGCCGCCACAGCGCGGCCGCGCACCCGGCCGCTGTCGGTCAGCGGGCCGCCGACATCGACTTCGGCGCGGTATTCGTCGCGCGAGCCGACCCCGAGCGTGGCGCTGCCGGCGAAGCCCTTGCGCGAGGGCTTCTTGCGGATCAGGTTGATGGTCGCGCCGGGATCGCCGATGCCGGTCAACAGGCCGGTCGCGCCCTTGAGCACTTCCACGCGGTCGTAGATGGCCATGTTGCTGAGGGTATTGCCGGCCGAATACGCCGAGTCGCGCTGCATCGGCACGCCGTCGTACTGGAAATTCTGGATCGGGAAACCGCGCGCGTAGTACTCGGTGCGCTCGCTGTCGTAGGTGACGATGCTCAGTCCCGGGGTGACCCGCATGATGTCGTCGATCCCGACCAGGCCGAAATCGTCCATCTGCTGACGGGTGATCACGCTGATGCTCTGCGGGGTTTGCCGCGGCGTCAGCACCATGCGGGTGGCGGTGGCGATGGTGCCGGGCGTGTAGGAGCCGCTGCCCTCGGTGACGGTGCCGAGTTGGTTGGAGCTGACCTGCACCCGTTCCAGCGAATGCGCATCGTCCGGCTGTTTCGCCGCCGCATCCTCGCCCGGCGCCGATTGCGCCCACGCGCCGCCGCTCAGTCCGGCCAGGCCGATCGCCAACGCGCAGGCCAATGCGTCGCGGGCGCGCAGCGGCGATCGCGGCGCGGAGGTGGAGCGGGTGAATCCAGGGATACGACGAACGGACATGGCAAGCGCTTCCAGGGTGATGCAGCCGGTGCGGCTGAGTCGGGACGGGTGTTGCGGGGAGGGTTTGTTGGCTACGGACGGATGGCTCGGAGCCCATCGGCTCTTGGCGAAGACAGCGGCGTCCATCCGTGGATGCGCGCACGCGACGCCGTCGCGGCGCAGGCCGCTTTGCATCGACGGGCGCTTGCGCGGGCGCGAACTTCCAGCGCCCCGGGCCGCGTGCCATACTAACCGATAACGAGATTCGTTCTCATTTAATTCGTGGGCGCAAACACGTATCGGCGGGGGATCGCCGGTCGCGTCTGTCGTTGCGTTCGCAGGGATGGCGCCGCATGCGCCGCCGAACCGCCCGCTGTTGCGCGCTTCGCGCCGACGCCGCCGTCGATCGGATACGCGGCGACGCGGGATCGGCCCGGCCGGCGCTGCCGCAAGGCCTGCCCCGCTCTTCCATCGATCTGCCAGGAACCCCGCATGTCCGCCGAGCCCTCTTTCCGAACGCGCGAAATCCTGATCGCCGCCGCCACCTGCAGCGCCATCGTCGGCGTGCTGCTGTGGTGGCGCTGGCATGGCGCCGGCGCCGACAAAGGCGCGGCCGAAGCCGACGCCGAACCGGCGGTGCCGGTGCGCGTGGCCACCGCGCAGCGCGAAGATTTCGCCTTGACCCTCAAGGCGCTGGGCACGGTCACCCCGCTCAGCCACGTCACCCTGCGCAGCCGGGTCGAGGGCGAACTGGTCGAAGTCGCGTTCAAGGAAGGCCAGCAGGTCGAAGCCGGACAACTGCTGGCGCGGATCGATCCGCGTACCTATCAAGTGCAATTGGCCAAGGCCCAGGGCCAGCAACAGGAAAATCTGGCCGCGCTCGACAACGCCCGCCATGAGCTGGCGCGCTATCGCGAACTCAAGGCCGGCCACTACGTGTCGGCGCAGGACGTGAGCAATCGCGAAGCGCAGGTGCGCCAGCTCGAAGGCCGCCGCCAAAGCGATCAGGCCGCGGTCGACGAAGCGCGGGTGTTGCTCGGCCATACCCGCATCGTTGCGCCGGTGTCCGGGCGCATGGGTCTGCGCGGCATCGACGCCGGCAACCTGGTCAGCGCCGGCAACGGCGAAGGCGCGGCGATCGCCAGCATCGCCCAGACCTCGCCGATCAGCGTGCTGTTCACCGTCGCCGAAAACGAACTGCCGGGCTTGCTCGACGCGGTGCAACGCCAACCCGAGCTCGGCGTGGAAGCCTGGGACCGCGAAGAACGCAAGCGGCTGGGCCACGGCCGCCTGGCCAGCCTGGACAACCGCATCGACAGCGCCACCGGCACCCTGCGCATCCGCGCGGTGTTCGACAACGCCGATGCCGCGCTGTTTCCGCAGCAGTTCGTCAACGTGCGCCTGAGCGTCGGCCGCAGCGACACGGTGGTGATTCCCGATGCGGCGGTGCAGTTCGGCGCCAAGGGCAATTACGTGTTCGTGGTCGGCGCCGACAGCAAGGTCGCGATCCGTCCGCTCAAACTCGGCCCGGCCCAGGACGGCCGCATCGCGGTGCTGGAAGGCTTGAAGCCCAACGAGCGCGTGGTGCTGGAAGGGCTGGACCGCCTGCGCGACGGCAGCGCGGTCGAGGTGATCGCCGACAAGATCGCCAGCGAGGCCACCGCCACCGCGCAGGCCGCCGGCAGCCGATGAATCTGTCGCGCATCTTCATCCTGCGGCCGGTCGCGACCACGCTGGCGATGGTCGCGCTGTTGCTGTCGGGCGTGCTGGCCTATCGCCTGCTGCCCGCCGCGGCGCTGCCGCAAGTGGATTACCCGATCATCCAGGTGTCCACCTTCTATCCCGGCGCCAGCCCGACAGTGATGACCGCGGCGGTGACCTCGCCGCTGGAACGCCGGCTCGGCCAGATCCCGGGCGTGGCGCAGATGTCCTCGACCAGTTCGGCCGGCGCGTCCACCATCACCCTGCAGTTCTCGCTGGAAGTCGACCTGGGCGTGGCCGAACAGGAAGTGCAGGCCGCAATCAACGCCGCCGGCAGTCTGCTGCCCGACGACCTGCCGATGCCGCCGGTGTACCGCAAGGTCAATCCGGCCGACGCGCCGGTGCTGACCCTGGCGGTGAGTTCGGACACCCTGGCCCTGCCCAAGCTGTACGACCTGATCGACACCCGCGTGGCCCAACGCATCGCCCAGGTGCCCGGCGTGGGCATGGTCTCGCTGGCCGGAGGACAACGGCCGGCGGTGCGCGTGCAGGTCAATCCGAGCGCGCTCGCCGCCAACGGCCTGAGCGTGGCCGATATCCGCAAGGCCATCGGCGCGGCCAACGTCAACGCGCCCAAGGGCAGCTTCGACGGCCCGACCCGCGCGATCATGCTCGACGCCAACGACCAGTTGCGCTCGCCGCAGGAGTATCGCGATCTGGTGCTGCGCTGGCGCGACGGCGCGCCGCTGCGCCTGAGCGATGTCGCCAGCGTCGAGGACGGCGCCGAGAACCGGATGCTGGCGGCGTGGTCGGGCGAACGGCCGGCGATCCTGCTCAACATCCAGCGCCAGCCCGGCGCCAACGTGATCGAAGTGGTCGACCGCATCCGCGCGCTGCTGCCGCAACTGCGCGCCAGTCTGCCCGCCGGCGCGGAAGTCAGCGTGCTCGGCGACCGCACCGAATCGATCCGCGCCTCGATCCGCGGGGTGCAGAAGGAGCTGGTGCTGGCGATCGCGCTGGTGGTGATGGTCACCCTGCTGTTCTTGCGCAACGTGCCGGCCACCTTGATTCCGAGCGTGGCCGTACCTCTTTCCTTGGTCGGCAGCTTCGGTGCGATGTATCTGGCCGGGTTCTCGCTCAACAACCTCAGCCTGATGGCCTTGACCATCGCCACCGGCTTCGTGGTCGACGATGCGATCGTGATGCTGGAAAACATCGCCCGCCATCTGGAGCGCGGCGAGAAACCGCTCGACGCCGCGCTCAAGGGCGCGCGCCAGATCGGCTTCACCCTGATCTCGCTGACCTTCTCGCTGATCGCGGTGTTGATCCCGCTGCTGTTCATGGGCGATGTGGTCGGCAAGCTGTTCCACGAATTCGCCATCACCCTGGCGGTGGCGATCGCGATTTCGCTGGTGGTCTCGCTGACCCTGACGCCGATGATGTGCGCGCTGTTCCTGCGCCACGGCCACGCCGGCCGGCGCGATCCGGACGCTGCCGCCAAACCCGATCCGTTCGACCGCTGCATCGCCTATTACGATCGCGGCCTGGGCTGGGTGCTGCGCCATCAGGGTCTGACCTTGCTGGCGACGCTGGCGACCCTGCTGCTGACCGCGCTGCTGTATCTGGTCGTGCCCAAGGGGTTCTTCCCGGTGCAGGACACCGGCCTGATCCAGGGCGTGACCCAGGCGCCGCAATCGATCTCGTTCGAGGCGATGGCGCAGCGCCAGCAAGCGCTCGCCGCGAGCTTGCTGGAAGATCCCGACGTCGCCGGGCTGTCCTCGTTCATCGGCATCGACGGCCAGAACGCCACGCTCAACAGCGGACGCATGCTGATCTACCTCAAGCCGCACGGCGAGCGCGGCGCGCGCGCCAGCGAAATTCTGCGCCGCTTGAACCAACGTGCGGCGCAAGTGACGGGCATGGCCTTGTACTTGCAGCCGACCCAGGAGCTGAGCCTGGAAGACCGGATCAGCCGCACCCAATACCAGCTCACCGTGACCGCGCCGAGCCAGCAGGCATTGGCGCAATGGACGCCGCGTCTGCTGCAAAAGCTGCAAGGCGCCAGCGCGCTGGCCGACGTCACCAGCGATCTGCAACAAGACGGCTTGCAAGCGTATGTCGAGATCGATCGCGCCGCCGCCGCGCGCCTGGGCATCAGCGTGTCGGACATCACCGACGCCTTGTACGACGCGTTCGGCCAGCGCCAGGTATCGACCTTGTTCACTCAGGCCAATCAATACCGGGTGGTGCTGGAAGTCCGTCCGCATTTCCAGCGCACACCCGACGACATCGGCCGCATCCACGTCGCCGCCGCCGACGGCACCCCGGTGCCGTTGTCGGGGCTGGCGCGGATCGAGCAGCGGCCGGCGGCATTGTTGATCCAGCACATCGGCCAGTTCCCGGCGACCACGGTCTCGTTCAATCTGGCCGAAGGCGCTTCGCTGGACCGTGCGGTCGGCCAGATCGAGAACGCCTGGGCCGCGCTGCAACCGCCGGCCGGGCTGCAACTGGATTTCCAGGGCGCGGCCGGCGCGTTCCGCGATTCGCTGGCGAGCACCTTGTGGCTGATCCTGGCCGCGGTGCTGGTGATGTACATCGTGCTGGGCGTGCTCTATGAGAGCTACATCCACCCGATCACGATCCTGTCCACCCTACCCTCGGCCACGGTCGGCGCGCTGCTGGCGTTGCTGGTGAGCGGGCGCAGTCTGGACCTGATCGCGATCATCGGCATCGTGTTGCTGATCGGGCTGGTCAAGAAGAACGCGATCATGATGATCGACTTCGCCCTGGAAGCCGAACGCAACCAGGGCCTGAGCCCGCGCGATGCGATCCACCAGGCCGCGCTGCTGCGCTTCCGCCCGATCCTGATGACCACGCTGGCGGCGCTGTTCGGCGCGGTGCCGCTGATGTTCGCCGGCGGCTCGGGCGCGGAGCTGCGGCAACCGCTCGGGCTGGTGATGGTCGGCGGCTTGCTGCTGAGCCAGTTGCTGACGGTGTTCACCACGCCGGTGATCTATCTGTTCTTCGACCGCATCGCGCGCCGGCGCGCGGTCGCCTCCGCCGATCTGGCGCCGGCGACGTGAACCCGTCGCGCTTGTTTATCCAGCGCCCGGTCGCGACCGTGCTGCTGGCGGTGGCGGTGGTGCTGGCCGGCGCGCTGGCCTATGCGCGCCTGCCGGTGGCGCCGTTGCCGCAGGTCGATTACCCCAGCATCGAGGTCTCGGCGGAAATGCCGGGCGCCAGCCCCGAATCGATGGCCGCGACCGTGGCCACGCCGTTGGAACGCGCGCTCGGCAGCATTCCCGGCATCGTCGAAATGGAGTCGAGCAGTTCGCAGGGCGCGACCGAAATCGAACTGCAGTTCGCCCTCGGCCGCGACGTCAACGACGCCGCGCGCGATGTGCAGGCGGCGATCAACGCCGCGCGCTCGCAATTGCCCGCGGGCATGCCGAGCATGCCCCAGTATCGCAAGTCGACGCCGTCGCAGGCGCCGATCATGGCGCTGGCGCTGAGTTCGCCGCGGCACACGCCGGGCCAGCTCTACGACATGGCCGCGAGTTTGTTGAGCCAGCGCATCGCCCAGATTCCCGGGGTGGCCGAGGTCAATATCGGCGGCGGTTCGCTGCCGGCGGTGCGGGTGGCGCTGGACCCGGACGCGCTCAATCACCACCGCATCGCCCTGGACGAAGTCGCTGCCGCGATCCGCGAGGCCAATGCACTGCGGCCGTTGGGCGAGGTCGGCGACGACAACAGGCGCTGGCAGATCGAAGCGCGCCAGCAGCTCGCCCGCGCCGATGAGTTCGCGCCGATGATCGTCGCCTGGCGCGACGGCCGTCCGGTCCGACTGGGCGATGTCGCGCGCATCGGCGAAGGCGTGGAGAACCGTTACGCCGCCGGCTTCCACAACCAGCGCGACGCGGTGCTGATGGTGGTGACCCGCCAACCCGACGCCAACATCGTCCAGACCATCGACGCGATCCGCGAGCGCCTGCCGCAACTGCAGGCGCTGCTGCCGCCGGACGTCAGCATGACCGTCACCGCCGAGCGCTCGCCGAGCATCCGCGCGACCTTGGCCGAAGCGCGGGTGACCCTGGCCATCGCCATCGCGCTGGTGGCGCTGGTGGTGTTCGCGTTTCTCGGCGACGCGCGCGCGGCGTTGCTGCCGACGCTGTCGATTCCGGTGGCCTTGTTCGGCGCGCTGGCGGTGATCTGGCTGTGCGGGTTCTCGCTCAACACCTTGTCGCTGATGGCGCTGATCGTGGCCAGCGTGCTGGTGGTGGACGACGCCATCGTGGTGCTGGAAAACATCGCCCGCCATCGCGAAGCCGGGGCGTCGCCGATGCAGGCCGCGCTGCGCGGCGCCGGCGAGGTCGGTTCGACCTTGCTGTCGATGAATCTGGCCCTGGCGGCGGTGTTCGTTTCGATTCTGTTCGTCGACGATTTCGCTCAACTGCTGTTCCGCGAGTTCTCGATCACCTTGGTCGCGGCGATGGCGGTGTCGGTGGCGGTGTCGTTGAGCCTGACCCCGAGCTTGTGCGCGCGCCTGTCCGGGCGCGCTGCGTCCACGCCGGGCGGGCGCATGCAGCGCGGCGGCGCGGCGCTGTTCGAACGCTTGCGCGGCGCGTATGCGCGCTCGCTGACGGCGGCGCTGCGGCATTGGCCGTGGCTGGCGGTGTTGTTCGTGCTCCTGCTCGGGGTCAACCTGTGGTTGTTCAACGCGGTGCCCAAGGGCACGGTGCCCAGCCAGGACACCGGCCAGTTGCGCGGTTTCGCCCGCGGCGACGACGGCCTGTCGTTCGAAGTCATGCAACCCAAGATCGCCGAGTACCGCAAGCTGCTGACCGAAGATCCGGCGATCTCGCACATCGGCGGATTCATCGGCGGCGACAACGGCATCAACAACGCCTTCATCCTGGTCAACCTCAAGCCGCTGAGCGAGCGCAAGGTCTCCAGCGAGCAGATCATGGCGCGGCTGCGCGAGAAGATGCCCAAGGTGCCCGGCGGGGTGCTGTGGTTGTGGGTGGACCAGGACATCAACCTGCCCGGCGACGGCGATGAGGGCGGGCACGAGTTGATTCTGATGTCCGACAGCATCGCCCGCCTGCGCGAATGGACGCCGCGGGTGCGCGATGCGCTGGCCAAGTTGCCGCAGCTGGCCGATGTGGAATCCAGCGGCGACGAAGGCGCGCGGCAAGTGGTGCTGGACATCGACCGCACCGCCGCGGCGCGGCTGGGCATCGACATGCGCACGATCGCCACCGTGCTCGACAACTCCTTCAGCCAGCGCCAGATCGCCACCCGCTACGAGCGCCTGAACCAGTACCGGGTGGTGCTGGAACTCGACCCGCGCCTGACCCGCAGCCCGGACACCTTGCAGCGCGTGTATGCGCTCGCCGCCGACGGCCGCCGGGTGCCGTTGTCGGCGTTCGCGTCGATGCGTTACCGGATCGCGCCGGACCGGATCAATCACACCGATCAGTTCGCCGCGGCGACGGTGTCGTTCGCCCTGGCCCCGGGCGCGAGCCTGCAGGACGCCAGCAGCGCGATCGACCGCGCGCTCACCGCGGTGATGTTGCCCAGCGACGTGCGCGGGCGGCTGGGCGGACAAGCCGGCGATCTCGATCAACGCGCGCAGCGTTTCGCCTGGTTGATTCTCGGCGCGATGCTCGCGGTGTATCTGCTGCTGGGGATGTTGTACGAGAGCTGGACCCAGCCGCTGACCATCCTGTCGACCTTGCCCGCAGCCGGGCTGGGCGCGCTGGCGGCGCTGTACGCGTTCGGCGGCGAACTCAATCTGATGTCGCTGCTGGGTTTGTTCCTGCTGATCGGGGTGGTGATGAAGAACACCATCCTGATGGTCGACTTCGCCCTGGCCGGCGAACGCGAACGCGGGTTGCGCCCGCGCGAGGCGGTGATCGAAGCGGCGACGCTGCGCCTGCGTCCGATCCTGATGACCAGCGTGGCCGCTCTGCTCGGCACCTTGCCGCTGCTGCTGTCCTCCGGCGAAGGCTGGGAGATGCGGCGGCCGCTGGGGCTGGCGATCGTCGGCGGCCTGATCGTGAGCCAGTGGCTGACGCTCTACACCACCCCGTGCATCTACCTGCTGCTGGCCCGGCGCGGAACCCGCGCCGCGGCCGTCGCCGACGGGCGCCCGCTGGCGAGCGGATCTGCGTCGTAAAACCGGTCAGACGCCTGCTGCGGCAAGACTCGGCACAGACCTGGTCTTCGTATTTTGTTACTTTATAACATCAATGTTAAACGCACGAGCCAGCATGCGCCGCAGCTTCCGGGTTCCGTTGCTCGACCTTTCCGCCATCGGCCTGTCGGGGCTGTGCTTTCTGCACTGCCTGGCGCTGCCGCTGTTGGCGGCGTTTCTGCCCAGCCTCACCGCCTGGACCCAGATCGAATGGCTGCACATCGCCTTCGTCGCGTTCGCCGCGCCGGTCACCGCGCTGGCGTTGTACAGCGCGCGTCGTTCGGGTTCGCTGCGCAGGGGCATCGTGGCGTTGGCGGCGATCGGGCTGGCCTGCCTGATCGCCGGCGCGACCCATGCCATCGGCGACGCGGCCGAGTTGCCGCTGACCGTGATCGGCAGCGTGCTGCTGGCCAGCGCGCATGTCGGCAACTGGCGCTCGCGCCACGCCGCGCATTGAGCGCGGTCGTGCGCGGTGTCGCCTCGCTGGCGTGAGTTGCGCAATCGTTGCGGGTACGCGGTCGCAGCTTGCGCAGCTCCTACAGGGGCTGCGGGCCGGAAGATCGCGTCGTAACGCCAAGGGCTACCTGTAGGAGCGGCGCGAGCCGCGACCGCGGGATCGCAGTTGCGTCGTATGTGCGATGTCGCGGCTAACGCCGCAACGGCGCCGACAGACTCAACAGCGCCATCGCCGCTTCCAGCACCATCGGCCGGTCTTCGCCGGCACGCATGACCAGATGATGCGACCAAGGATTGGTCAGCGCGGCCTTGCTCAGCCGCAGCAACTGTCCGCCCGCCATCGCTTCGTCGGCCAGCGGCGAACGCAGCAAGGCCACGCCCAGACCAGCCTTGGCCGCGGCGATCACCAAGTCGTAATCCTCGAACCGCCGGTCCGCGGCCTTGCCGCGATACGCCGCGCCCTGCGCCTTGAGCCAGGCGCGCCATTGGCTGGTGTCGGAATCGTGCAGCAGCGGCGCCTCGGCCAGACGCGTCGCGCTCGGCTGCCGGCCCAACTCGGCGGCCAGTTCCGGCGCGGCGATCGGAATCAGTTGTTCCTTGAACAACAGCCGTGAGGAAACCTCACGCCACTGGCCCTTGCCGTAACGCACCGCCAGATCGACCTCGCCGCCGGCGAAGTCGGCCAGCCGATGCTCGATCGACAACTCGACCCGGCGCTGGGCCGGATAGCCCTGCAACTCGCGCATGCGCGGCAGCAGCCACAAGCGCGCGAACGACGGCACCACGCTCAGCCGCACCACCGGCACCTCGCGACGCGGGCGCCAGCGATCGGCCGAATCGCTGATCGCGCCCAGCGCCTGCTCGACCTGGGCGATGAAGCGCTGCCCGGCCGGGGTGACCCGGACCCCGCGGCCGTGGCGTTCGAACACCTGCGTGCCCAGCCAATGCTCGACCGCGTGGACGCGTCGGCTGATCGCGCCGTGGGTCAGTCCCAGGCGTTCGGCGGCGGCGGTGAACGAGCCGGTATCGCGCGCGGCGATGACCGCGTTCAACCCTTCCAGCGGCGGCAGCGATTTCGAGCTGTGCATACGCCGCACACCTCATCACCGAACGGCGCGCTATGTCAACGACGCGGGCGCGGCTTCAATGAAGCCCGGTCCCTTCAGGCATCGCCCCATGCATCCGACTCCCTCGCCGCGGCCCGCGACAGCGATCACGCCCACTTCGTTGGGCCTGGCCTGGGGCGCGCCGGCGCAATTGTTGATGTCGCTCGGCCTGGCCTGCGGCGCGCCGGCGCAAGCGCAGGAAGATCCGACCCAATCGGCCGGCGACGCGTTCGGCCAGCGCATCGGCCAGGAAAGCATCGGCCTGTATTCCGAGTCGCTGGTGCGCGGCTTCAATCTGCAGGAAGCCGGCAACTACCGGCTCAACGACGCCTACTTCGTGCGCGCGGCCAATCCTTCCGATGCGGTGATCGAAGCGGTGCAGGTGCGGGTCGGGCCGAGCGCGTTGAATCTCAGCTTCCCGGCACCGTCGGGTTCGGTGCATTACCGCCTGATTCCCGGCGACCGCGATCGGGCCAAGCTGGAACTGGGCTTTCAGCATCTGACCGACGGCAACCCGCGCCCGTACTTGCGCGCCTACGCCGCCAAGCGCAGCCAGGACGGCCGCGCCTCGCTCGCCGCCGGCTTCATCGGCACCCACAGCGCGCGCTACATCTTCGGCAATCAGGCCGAGTACTACGGTCTTGGCCTGGTGCCGCGTTTGCGCGTGGGCGAGCGCTGGCAACTCACCGGCTTGCTCACTCGCTACGATCATCACTACCAGGCTGATGTCGGCTTCACGCCGTCCGGCATGCACGCACTGCCGCGGCCGGACCGGCTGCGCTACCTCGGCCAGCCGTGGTCGCGTTACGACACTCGCAACACCACCTACGGCGCGATCCTCGCCAGCGAGGAACGCGACAACGCCTGGGACTATCGCTGGTCGAGTCTGTACTCCGGCGTCGACCGGCCGCGCTCGGATCTGAATCTGTTCGAACAAGTCGCCGCCGACGGCCAAGCCCACGCCGCCATCGTGATCGCGCGCGGCCGCAAGATCGATGCCTGGGGCCACGAGGCCATCGCCCGGCGCGATTGGAGCGGCGACGGGCAACGCAGCGAACTGACCTTGATGGCGCGGCTGCGCCGATCCGACTACCGCAATCCGCGCGTGCAGTATCTCGATCTAGGGCCGGCCTCGATCCTCAAGGGCGCGCCGCCACTCGGCGACCCCGGCGCGGCGACGCCGGGGCCCCACTCCAGCGCGCGGGTCGATCAGCGCGAGCTCGGCCTGGGCTGGCAATGGCAGCGGCGCGACGGCGTCACGCTGAATCTGGGTGCGCGCCGCGCGGCCATCGATCAAAGCGCGCGGCCGCTGCAAGGCCCGGCGCAATCGCGCGCGTCGACGGCGTGGTTGTACAACGCCTCGCTGGTCGTGCCGCTGAGCGAGCGCGCCACCGCGTTCGCCGCGACCACCCGCGGCATCGAAGAAGGCGTGACCGCGCCGGAGAACGCGTCCAACCGCTATCAGGTGCTGGAACCGGTGCTGGCGCGGCAGAACGAACTCGGGATCAAGTGGCAGACGCGTAAAGATCTGGCGCTGCTGGCCATGGCGTTCGAGATCGAAAAGCCCTCGCCCGGTTTCGACGACGCCGCGCTGTATCGCTACCTCACCGAAGTCTCCCATCGCGGCGTGGAAGTGTCGCTGGCCGGGCAGTTGAGCGAACGCTTGAGCATCGTCGCCGGCCTCACCCAACTGCGGCTGCGGCAACGCGGCGAACTGGTCGAGCGCGGCGCGATCGGCGCGCGTCCGCTCGGACGCTCGCCGCGGCAAGCCTTGCTGAGCGTCGACTATCGCGTGGCGCGCTTGCCCGGGCTGTCGCTCGACGCGGACCTCAACTACTACGGCCCGCGTCCGGCCGACGCCCTGAATCGCTTCGACACGCCCGGCTACGCCCTGCTCAACCTCGGCGCGCGCTACCGCTTCGAACGCGCCGGAGTGCCAGCGGCGTTGCGGCTGCGCGTGTACAACGCCGGCAACCGCTACGGCTGGTCGGCCGGCAGCAGCGGCATCCAGACCTACGAACCCGAGCGACGGGTGATGCTGAGCCTGAGTCTGGGCCGCTGAGCGCGCCGGCGCGGCCCGGGCCCGCGCTCAGAACCGCTCGCTCGCCGGCACATAACGCCACTCGCCCACCGGCATCTTGCTCAGCGATATCCGGCCGATGCGCAGGCGCTTGATCGACACCACGCTCAGCCCGACCTGCTCGCACATATGCCGCAGTTGCCCGCCCTGCAGGTTCTTGATCGCGAAACGCAGCCGGGTTTCGTTCTGCCAGCTGACCTTGCACGGCGCCAGCGGGCGGCCGCGGTAGTCCAGGCCGTGCTCCAGCCGCTTGAGGCCGTAGGGCCCCAACTCGCCGCTGACTTCGACCACGAACTCCTGCTCGATCAGCGCGTAATCCTCGGTCAGCCGGCGCCAGACCCGGCCGTCCTGGCTCAGCACCACGATCCCGGAGGCCTCCGCGTCGATCGGCATCAGCGGGGTCAGCCGCTGAAAATGGCGCTTGAGCATCCGCACCCCGGACGCGTCGCCCTCGGCATGGGCAGCCGCCAGCACCAGCGCGGCCGCATTCTTGAAGTCGACCCCGGCCGGCTTGTTCAGCACCATCGTCGCCGGTTCGGCCGGCTCCAGCCGCGCGTCCGGGTCCAGCTCGACCCGCTCGGCCGCGACCGGCGCCTGCGGTTCTTCCACCACCGCGCCGTCGACCCGGACCCAGCCGCCCTCGATGTATTGCTGGGCTTGCGCGCGCGAACAGCCGGCCAGTTCTGCGACGCGTTTATCTAGACGGACAGGTTCGGACATGAGCAAAGTCGGCGGGAAAGGCGCTAAGTGTAAAGATATGCCGCTCGCCGGCGGCAGCCCCCGACCGCCGGCCCGACTTTTCCAGGATTAGATGAAGACTCCCCCCGGTTTGCAGGCGCTGATCGACGACGGCGTGATCGATGAAGTGATGCGCCCGCTCAAGAGCGGCAAGGAAGCCTCGGTGTACGTGGTCCGCTGCGGCGATGAGGTGCGTTGCGCCAAGGTCTACAAGGACATGGCCCAGCGCAGCTTCCAGCAGCGCGTGCAGTACCAGGAGGGGCGCAAGGTGCGCGGCAGCCGCGAGGCGCGCGCGATCGGCAAGGCGACCAAGTACGGGCGCAAGCAACAGGAAGCGGCCTGGAAGAACACCGAGGTCGACGCGCTGTACCAGCTGCGCGAAGCCGGCGTGCGCGTGCCCGAACCCTACGGTTACTTCCACGGCGTGTTGGTGATGGAACTGGTCACCGACGCCGACGGCCATTCGGCGCCGCGCCTGGGCGAGGTGGAGCTGGCGCCGGAACAGGCGCGCGGCTTTCACCGCTTCCTGGTCCGGCAAGTGGTGAAGATGCTGTGCGTGGGCCTGATCCACGGCGACTTGTCCGAATACAACGTGCTGGTCGCGCCCGACGGCCCGGTCATCATCGATTTCCCGCAAGTGGTCAGCGCCGGCGGCAACAACGCCGCGCGCGCGATGCTGCTGCGCGACGTCAACAACCTCACCGCCAGTCTCGGCGCGTGGGCGCCGGAGTTGCTCGACACCTGGTACGCCGAGGAGATGTGGGCCTTGTACGAGGCCGGCGATCTGCGGCCGGACAGCGAACTCACCGGCGTGTTCGTACCCGATCAGTCCAAGGTCGATCTGGACAGCGTGCGTCACGCGATCAACAACGCGCGCGAGGAAGCGTTGATCCGCCAGCAAGGGCGCGAAGCCGCGGCGGCGGACGACTGATCCGGCAATCCGCGCGCGCCGGTTCGCGCCGAACACAACGGAACTGAGTCGCGCATGCGCGAATGCGCGCGGCGTTCGCGTGATCGCCATCACCGCATCGGCGAAATCGCTCGATAAGCAAAAAACCGCTTAAATTCAGGCCGATGAACGACATGCGCGATCGCCGCAGCGCAGCATCGAAACTGTCGACTCGCATCGCAATCGCCCCTGCACGATCCGAATCTCCGCGCGCGTCGCAGTTTAATTACGACGCGCGGTAGCAGTTTCGTTTTCCGGCAGTGGGGTGGCGGCGCGAAGCCCGCGTTCCAGTCAATGCGGCACGGACGAGCGCTTGGCGGACGCCCCCAACCACCGAGCGCCTGCCCCGGACGTGCCGCGACTTTCGTTCGCATCCCTCTCTAACTATCGCTTAGGAGCTTTTGGATATGCGCAAGTTCAGTATGTCGGTTCTCGCAGTCGCCGCGGCCATGACCGTATCCGGCGCGGCCCTCGCCGCCGACGACCTCGCCCCCGCGTTGAAGACGGCCATGCAGCGCGATCTGGGATTGTCCAGCACCCAGCTCACTCAATACCTCAAGGTCGAACGCCTCGCCGCGCAGCAGGAGAAGGCCCTGGCGACGCAGCTGGGCCGCAACTACGCCGGCACTTGGCTGGAACGCAAGGACGATGGCTCCTTCGAACTGGTCGCGGCCAGCACCGCGATCAAGAGCGTCAAGACCGTGGCCGGCGTGCAAACGCGCAGCGCCCGCAACAGCCTGGCTTCGCTCAACGCGGCCAAGGGCCAGCTCGACGGCTTGCTCAACCGCAAGAGCGCGGCGGTGCCCAAGGGCGTGTACAGCTGGTCGGTGGATCTGCCCAGCAACAGCGTCGTGGTCGGCGTCGCGCCGGGCGCGGAAGAAGCCGGCGTGGACTTCGTCGCCCGCAGCGGGCTCGACCCGAGCGTGGTGCGTTTCGAAACCATGCAGGACAAGCCGCAGCGGCGCATCGCCATCCAGGGCGGCCGCGGCGTGTTGCGCGATGTCGGCGGCGGTTACGTGTCGGCCTGCTCGATCGGTTTCTCGGTGACCCAGGGCAGCACCGCCGGCTACGCGACCGCGGGCCACTGCGGCAACGCCGGCGACATCGTCTATCAGGAACTGCGCCAGTGGGAGATGGGCGTGCGGGTCGGCACCTTCGCCGCCTCGGCCATGCCCAACGGCACCGCCAGCGGTCCCGACCGCGGCTGGGTCAAGGTCGACAGCACCCACACCCTGTCGGCCAGCGTGTACGGCTACGGCAACGGCGATGTCACCGTGCGCGGCAGCACCGAAGGCGCGGTCGGCGCGGCGCTGTGCCGTTCCGGCCGGACCACCGGCTGGCACTGCGGCACCATCCGCAGCAAGAACATGACCGTGTCCTACGTCGACGACGACGGCAATCCCGACGGCACCGTCACCGGCCTGACCCGCACCACCGCTTGCGCCGAAGGCGGCGATTCCGGCGGCTCGTTCATCACCGGCGCCGGCCAGGCGCAAGGCGTGTTGTCGGGCGGCAGCGGCAGCTGCCAGGGCAGCCAGGGCAACAACGGCGGCGGCAACAGCTACTTCACCCCGATCAAGTCGATCCTCAGCACCTATTCGCTGACGCTGCGCACCGGTTCGTGATCCCAGCTTGGTTCTGACGCGGCATCGCCGCGGTTTTGATGCGTGTCAGGGCGCCCCGGTTTTCCGGGGCGCCCACGCGCAAGCGGCGCATTCGATATCGCAACGCCGCCGCGCGCGGCCGGTCGAATCGCGCCGGTTTACGTTTTCCGGCGCTTGCCGATGCGCAGCCCCAGCCACACCTGCAACGGCAAGCTCAGCAATGCCATGGCGCGGAACCAGAGCGGGAAGTCCCCGCCCAGTTCGACCACCGCATACACCGCCAACGCCGCGATCAAGCCGCCGCACACCGCGCCATGCGCACGCGGCGCAACCGGTGCGCAACGCGTGGCCACTGCGATCGCCAACAAACCGCCAGCCACAGCCCAGGCCAAATCCCACGCCAAACGCAGGTCGCCGCCGGGCGGCATGCCCAGGCCGGCAGCCAATCGGCCACCGGCCTCATTGGTCAGTACCACTACGACCGCGGCCGCGATCATCGCCGACAGCGAGTGCAGGATCGTTCGCGCGAAACTCAACATAGCGGCAGCGGTCGCATCAAAGGCCAGGGACGAGCAAGGCCACGATGGTAGCGCGCGCGGCGCCGCCGTCAGATCCCGTGCCTGCGCAGGAACCGCCGCATCAGGCTGGCGATCTGGGCGTGATGGGTCTCCAGGGCGAAGTGGCCGGTGTCGAGAAAATGGATCTCCGCCTCGGGCAGATCGCGCCGGTAAGCGCGCGCGCCCGGCGGTATGAAGAACGCATCGTGCTCGCCCCACACCGCCAGCAGCGGCGGGCGGTGTTCGCGGAAATAGCGCTGGAACTCGGGGTACAGCTCGACGTTGCTGCGATAGCTCAGAATCAGGTCGAGCTGGATTTCCTGCGCTTGGGGACGGCGCATGTAGAAACCGTCCAGGCCGGGGCCGTCCGGCGAGAGCAGCTGCGCCGGCGCGCCGTGCCGGTACTGGAAGTCGATCGCCTCATCGGTCAGCGAGGCCCTGCACGCTTCGCGATGCGCCGGCGTGGGCTCGCGCCAGTACGCCTGCCACGGCTCCCACGCGTCGCTGAGCCCTTCGATATAGGCGTTGCCGTTCTGGCTGACGATGGCGCTGACCCGCTCGGGATACTTCATCGCCAGGCGGAAACCGGTCGGCGCGCCGTAATCGAACACGTACATCGCATAGCGCTTGAGCCCCAGCGCATCGACGAAACCGGCGAGCACCTCGGCCAGGCCGTCGAAGCTGTATTCGAACGCGCCGCGCTTGGGCGCCACGGTCTTGCCGAAGCCCGGCAGATCCGGCGCGATCACCCGATAGCGATCGGCGAGCGCGGGAATCAGATCGCGGAACATGTGGCTGGCGCTGGGGAACCCGTGCAACAGCAGCAACACCGGCGCATCGCGCGGCCCGGCTTCGCGATAGAACACGCCGACCTCGCCCACCTGCTGGGTCGCGTAGCGCACCGCCGTATCGGCGGCCGCCTCGCCCGCAGGCGAAGCGCTCTCCGCCGCATGGCCCTGCGTCGCCACCGCGACCGCGCCCACACCGATCGCGGCCATCACCGCGCGCCGATCCGCATCGAACCCGTTCATTGCCTGCCTCCGTCGTGATTGCGTCCAGGACGCGATGGACGGGAGTCTAGGCAGTTACCGTATCGGCAATAAGCGGGTATTGTCGAAATACCAAATTGCAGAATCTGAAATCATGGACCGACTCGACGCCATGGCCATTTTCGTCTGCGTGGTCGACAAGGGCTCGCTGGCCGCCGCCGCCCGCGCCCTGGGCCGCTCACCGGCCACGGTGACCCGCGCGGTGAGCCTGCTCGAACAGCGCAGCGGCGAGCGGCTGCTGCATCGCAGCGCGCGGCGCATGCGCCTGACCGACGGCGGCGAACGCCATGTCGCGGTGTACCGCTCGGTGCTGGCCGAACTGGCCGACATCGAGGACGCCGTCACGCACGACAACGCCGCCGGCCTGGACGGCAGCTTCGCCATCACCGCGCCGGAACTGTTCGGACGGCTCAAGGTGTTGCCGGTGGTGGAAGATTTTCTCGCCGAGCATCCGCTGGCGCGGGCGCGGGTGTTGCTGCTCAATCGGGTGGTGAACCTGATCGAGGAAGGCATCGACGTGGCGGTGCGCCTGGCGCCGCTGCCCGATTCGGGCGCGGTCGCGATCGGACTGGGCGAAGTGCGCAGCCTGGTCTGCGCCGCCCCGGCCTACCTCGCCCGCCACGGCGAACCGCACACGCCCGCGGACATCGCCCGGCACACCTGCCTGGGCGAAGACGAAGCGCACGAACGCGAAACCTGGCGCTTCCTCGACCGCGGCGCCGCGCGGCCGCGCACGCTGTCGGTGAGCGTGCAACCGCGCATCGCCCTCAACGCCGCCGCTTCGGCTATCGACTCGGCGATTCGCGGACACGGCCTGTGCCGCGCGCGTTCGTATCAAGTGATCGAACACCTCGCCGCCGGCCGGCTGGTGCGGGTGTTGTCCGCGTTCGAACCCGAACCGGTGCCGGTGAGCCTGTTGTTCCACCGCGTCCCGCGCCGCAACCGTTTGCTGCGCGCGTTCATCGACTACGCGACGCCGCGTTTGCGTGGGCAGCTCGATGCGATCGCCGCGGCGACCGGGCGGCTATAGTCGCGCGCCGCCATTCACTCGTAGCTGATGGTGAACGTCAACGACGCCGACACCCGCCCCGGCGTCGGCGTCTGCGCGCCGTTGCGGTAGTACGCGGCCTGCAACGGGATGCGGAAGTCGCCGCCGTCGGCGATGCCTTCGGCCTGCAACTGGTGATTGACGCCGAACGCCAACGGCCGCCGGTCGCGGTCGCGGATCTGCACGCCCAAACCGCGCGCACTGGAATCGGCATCGAGCGCAACCACCGACGCGGCGGTGTCGGCGACGCCGCCCAGCGGATCGAGCCGATAGCTGATGCGGGCGATGCCGGGCGGACAGGCATTCAAGCGCAATTCGAAATCCTTGGCGCCGGCGCTGGCGCCGACCGCGGCCAGCGCCGCCGGCGAGACCGGGTCCAGGGCGATGCGCAGGTTGGGCGTGTTGCAGGTCGCCGTGCGCACCGCGATGGCGCCGGCGAACACCACCCGCGCGGCGATGCCGGTGTCGCCGTCGTTGCGATACACCAGGGTCGGCAATTCGGCGCCGCGCACCGCGCCGCCGCTGCCGGCTTCGTCGATCTTGATCAGTTCCAGACGCAGGCTGCCGCGCCCGCTCGCGTCCGACGGCGTCACCGCGGCGTACTCGGCCGCCGGCAACGGCCGGCCGTCGATGGAAATGCGCAGGCCGAGCGCGTCCACGCCGGTGCGGTAAATGTCCTGCGCCTGACTTGGGTGCGGCGTCTGCGCGTAGCCCCAACCGGCGCCGCGCGCGGGATCGATGCAGCCGGGCGTGGGCATCGGCAGCGGGTAGTCGGCGGCGTAAAGCACGCTGCCGACGGCGCGGTCGCGCGGCACCACGATCGATGCGTCCAGCGCGATCGAGCGCTCCACCGGCGCGGCGCATTGCCCCTGCGCGGCGCCTGCGCACAACGCCAGGCAAGCGCCGGCCAACGCCAGCGCCGTGCGATAACGCGCTGCGTCAGCGCGGCGCATCGCCATGACAGACCGCTTCGACGGTGACATACGCATGGGCCGACTCCTGGGTAGGCGGAGGAAGAACGTAATCGATCGCGCATTCGCGATCGGCGCGCCAACGCACGCGCAAGCGCCCGCGTTCGCTCAAACCGGTGGCGTAAATGCGGCTGGCCTGGGCGACCGCGCCGACCACCCGGCCGCTGTCGTCGAGCACTTCGGCGGCGAACGGCAACGCGCCGCCGTCGGCGTCGCGCACGTTCAAGATCGCGCCGCGGCCGCTTTGGGTGGGGAAATCCAGGCGGACCAGCGCGCCCGCATACGGCACCACGGTCTGGCTGGTGCCTTCGATGGCGACCGAACCGCGCGCGCTGAGCGGATCGATCTCGACGATGTTGCGCGAGTACGCGATCAGATACGGCGCCAACGCGTAACCGCGCCGGTCGACCCGCGCGCCGCCTTGATTGATCAGACGCGCGCCGTGCGCGCCCTGCGCTTGGACCAGGGCCAGGGTTTCGCCGTACTGCGGGCCGAAGGTCAGGCCGTTGCCGTGCAGCACCGCCACGCCATCGGCGCCCCAGCCGTTCTGGCGATAGCCCGGGCCCCAACCGTAGGACGCGTTGAGCGTGCTCGCCGGCGCGCGGTACTGGGCATTGGCGCTACCGCTGTCGCCGCCGCCCGGTCCGTGGGCGAGACTGAGTCCGTAACCGAACACGTCCTCGGCGCCGAGGTTGCCGCTGACGCCCAGACGCTCCGCGCCGCCGCGCTGGGTGTGTTCCAGCGACGCGGTCAGCGAGGCCACGCGCCCGAGCGGCAGCGACAGGCCGAGGAAGTATTGATCGTCGCGGCGCCCGGCCAGATCGTCCACCCGCGCGGCGGTCAGCACGATGCTCAGGTTGCGCCATTGCCCGCGCAGCCCGGCCTGGTAATTGCCGCTGTTCGAGCCGTCGGAGTAGTTCAGGCGCGAACCGCTCAGATACACCGACGTGCGCTCGCTCAACGGCCAGCTCAGCGACACCTGGCCGCTGTCGCGCAGCGTACGCACCGACGTTTCGCCCGGCGCCGCAGGGCCCGGCGGCGCTTCGCGCGCGCGCAAGGCGGTGTACAGATCGACGTGGCGGTCCTCGCCGTAGGCCGAGACCGTCGCCGCCAACACCGCGCCGCTGGCGTCGAAACGCCGGTTGTAGCCGCCGCGCCAGCGCACCGCCGAGCCGAAACCATCGGCGCGCACCGGATTGGCGTCGAGCGAGAACGCACCCCACGGCGTATTCCACGCCGCGCCGAGCACCGCCGAGGTGTAGCCGCTGCTCAGCAGCGTGCCGGCATAACCGGTGAAGACATTGGAGAAACCGTATTGCGCGCTGGCTTGAGCGACGCCGGGATTGCGCTGCAGCGAGCTTTCCTCGACCCGCCCGAGCACGAACTCATAACCCAGGCTGCCGGCGCGGCGCAGTTGCGGATTGGAAGCATTGGCGACGCGGAACCGCGCGACGCGGCCGTCGGCCTCGATCACCGACACGTCCAGATCGCCGCCGTTGCCGGCTGCGTACAAGTCGTCGATCTCGAACGGCCCAGGCGCGACGTTGCTGCGATAGAGCAGACTGCCGCGCTGATGGATCTCGACCACCGCGTTGCTGTAGGCGGTGCCGCGCACCACCGGCGCGTAACCGCGCAGCGAATCGGGGACCATGCGTTCGTCCTTGACCAGACGCGCGCCGAGAAAGCCGTACACGCCCAGGCTCGGATCGCCGGCCGTGGCCCGGCCCACTTGCAGGTTGCCCGACCAGCGCGGCAATGCGCGCTGCACATACGCGGCCTGGGTGTTCCAACGGCGCGAATCGCCGTCGGCCCAGGTCATCGAACTGCGCTGGCGGTATTGCCAGGCGCCGAGGTTGGCGCCCAGCTCCAGTCCCAGATAGGCCGAATCGAAATCGCCGGCGTCGGTGCGCATGCGGTTCTGGCTGTAGCTGTAGCCCAACACCAGCGCGTCGTTGCCGCGCTGCCACAGTTCCGGCGCGACCGCACCGCGCGCGCTGCGGCGCAACGCCGCCTGCGGCACGCTGATGTCCAGACTCAACTCGGCGAAGTCGACCTCGACCGCGGCCTGATCGATCCGGCGCGGCAAATCCACGCATTCGCTGGCGTCTTCGCTCGCCGGCAGCGCCACGCCCAGACGCTGCAACAACGTCGCACTCAGGCACGGCTGAGTCGGCGCGTCCTCGGCGATGCGACGGAATTCGATTTCTTCGCGCACCGCGAACGCGCCGTTGACGCGCACGTCGATGCGGTAGCGCCCGGGCGGCGCCTCGCCGGCGCGCGCGTAACGCGACAGATCGGCTTCGCGCGCGCTGCCGGACAAGTAGCGCAGATCGAATTGAACTTCTTGCGCGGCCGGCGCCGCGCTCTGCGCCGGCGGCGGCGTTTCGGCGGCGCGCACCGAACCCGCGCACAGACACAGGCCGGCCGGCACCCACGCCCACGGCGGCGATGCGGCGCGCGAGCGGCCCGGCGCGGATCGGTTCGTTGTCACCGCTTAGTCCGCGGTTTGCCCGCTGTGTTCGGCGCGGCCGCCGTAATCGTTGATGACCGCGTAATCCACCCGCGTGCCGGCCGGCGGCGCCGCGTTCAAACCGTCCAAGGCCAGGCGCAGTTGCGCGCCCGGCGCCAGCATGCCGGCGTTGTCGAAACGGAACTCGCGGCCGCCGACGTTCAAGCTCACCCGGTTGAACGAAACATGGAAGGCGCTGGCATTGGCGCATTCCAGCGCCCAGCCGCCGCCGTCGCCGCGCACCACCCGCCAGCGCAGATCGCGCGCCGCGGCTTCGGCATCGCCGGGCAAACCCGGCGGGCGCAGGAACACCTTGATCCGGGTGCGGAAGGCGACCTGCAAATGATTCTGATCGGTCTCGGCCGGATTCGCGCCCGGCGGGATTTCCAGCACGTTCAACCAGTACACCGACTCGCGCACCGGCGCCGCGGCGGCCGCCGCGTCCTTGCCGCCATAGATCAGGCGCAGCGCCTGGCCCTTGCCCGGCTCGATCCGCACCACCGGCGGCGACACCAGGAACGGCGCTTTGCTGGTGTCGGGCGATTGTTTGGGATCGCCGTCGTCGACCCACACCTGCACCAGCGCCGGCCGCGCGCCGGCGTTGTTGAGCTTGACCGCGACCTCGCGCTGCTGGGCCGGATAAATCACCCGGGTGCCGGCGATGGTCACCTCGGCGCTGGCGGCGCCGATCGCGCCCCAGCCCAAGGCCGCCAACAACAACGCGCGCGCGGCGCAGCGAAAACCAACGCTTGTAAACCCCATGCTCATGCCCCGTCGCAAAGCGGCCCCTGGCCGCGATAACACTGAAAACTACGCCGACGCGGCCGGCGCCGGCGGGCGAAGCCCTGCCCCGGCGACGCAACCCGACTGT
>NZ_JBAMDI010000290.1:0-1538 GCF_036961695.1 Pseudomonas sp. CGJS7
GCCGCCTTCAGTGACCGACGGGGTCGCGGTCAGCTTCGCCACGACTTCGTCGAGGGTGTCGGTCACTTGAACCGAAGCAGCACCGCCCAGTTGCAGGTTCTCGAACGCAGCACCAGTGGCGTCCACCGCCGAGTTGATGCCCAGGCTGATCTGGCCCGCATCCTGATAGACGTCATCGCCTTGCGCGTCGTGGGTGTACGGCGCGCTGGTCTCGCCGGCCTTGATGGTGACCTGAGCGTTGTTGCTCAGGGTCACGACCAGGTCGTGAGCCAAGGCGGTGTTGATGTGTACGGTGAACGTCGGTTTGACGTTCTCGGCTACCGAGGTCTGGTCGGCCGTGATGGTGACCTTGACGATGTCGCCTTCGTTGCCTGGAGTGCCTGGCTCGTCAGTGACGGTAGTGCTGACGGGGGTCTTGTCCAGGTTCAGGTTTTCGAACTTCCACGCATCTGCGCCGCTGACGGCGTCGATGGCATTGACCACCGGCGCGTTGGTGCCGACATAGACGTTGTCTGGTGCAGCTACAGTTGCCGATCCGGTGGTGCTGTTGGCCGCCACGACGACGGTGGTGCCGTCGGTCAGCTTGAAGTACAGCTCCGAGTGGTTGTTGATCGGCAGACCATCTTTGTTGGTCAGGGTGATGGTGTAGGTGATCTCGCCACCTTCGGTCACCGAAGGGGTGGCGGTCAGTTTGGCCACCACTTCACTTATAGTGTCCGAGATCTCAACGGTAGCCGGGCCACCCAAGGCCAGCTTCTCGAAGGTGGCACCCGGTACTGTAGCGTCGGTAACACTGAGCGTGATGGAGCCTGCATCAAGATAGACGTCATCGCCCTGAACCGAGGTCTTGTACTCGACTTCGGTCTTACCGGCTTCGATCGTCACGGTGTCGCCGTTAGACAGGGTTACGGTCAACGGACGGTCCAGCGCCTGGCTTACTTTCACAGTAAAGGAAGGCTGCTGGTCTTCGGTCACATTGCCATTGCTGACAATACTTACGGTGACGGTATCGATGCTGTCATTGATGACAGTCGAGGCTGGGGTCGGATTCGGAGTCAGCTGTTCGAAGTTGCCGCCCGTGGCGCTCTCGATGGTGACGCTGACGGTCGAGCCATTGTTGTAGACGTCATTCGCCGGGGTCTGGAAATCAATGCTGCCCTGGGTTTTACCGGCTTCAACGGTAATGGTTTGGCCGTTGGACAGGGTCACGGTCACCGGCGTCTGGGCAGGATTGCTCAGGGTCACGGTGTAGGTGATAACGCCGCCTTCGATGACGCTTGGCGAGGCGGTCAGAGTCGCGGTGGTGGTGTCGACCGAGTCGTTGATCGTGGTCTGAGCCGGCGTCGGGTTCGGGGTCAGTTGCTCGAAATTACCGCCTGTGGCGTTCTCGATGGTGACACTGACAGTCGAACCGTTGTTGTAGACGTCATTCGCCGGGGTCTGGAAATCGACGCTGCCCTGGGTTTTGCCGGCTTCAACGGTAATGGTTTGGCCGTTGGACAGGGTCACGGTCACCGGCGTCTGGGCAGGGTTGCTCA
>NZ_JBAMDI010000291.1:0-1535 GCF_036961695.1 Pseudomonas sp. CGJS7
TGGTTTTACTCTCACCGCGCAGGGGGCGAACGGTTCCAACGTCGACCCGAGCGAGTCGATCGATCTGAAAAACACCGACGGCAACATCGTCGTCAGCAAGGCCGGCACCGACAACAACGTCAACTTCGATCTGGCCGACGACATCACCGTCAACAGCGTCGTTGCGGGCAACAGCCGTCTGGACACCACCGGCCTGACCATCACCGGCGGTCCGAGCGTGACTGCGGCTGGTATCAATGCCGGCAACAAGGTCATCAGCAACGTCGCCGCTGGCGTCGCGGGCACCGATGCGGTCAACAAGAGCCAGCTCGATGCGGTCGCCGGCGGTTCTACGACCCAGGGCATGAACTTCACCGGCAACGATGCCGCCGCTGGCGTCGTGCACCGCGACCTCGGTCAGACGCTGTCGGTCCGCGGCGATGCGGCCACGGCCGGCGCGTATTCCGGCGCCAACGTCAAGACGGTGACCGACCCGGCCACCGGCGCGATCAACGTGCAGCTGGCCGAGTCGCCGAAGTTCGGCAATGTGGTGATCAACGACGGCGGCGCCGGCAAGATCACCGGCGTGGCCGCGGCTGGTCTGAGCGCAGCGAGCACCGATGCGGTCAACGGCTCGCAGCTGTTCCAGACCAACCAGGACGTGGCTGCGCTCGGTAATCGCGTGACCACGAACGAAGGCGACATCGCCGCGCTCAACGCCGTGGTCGGTCCGACCGATCAGGCCTACCAGGACGCCAACGGCCACGGTGTGCGTTATGTCCGCACCAACGAGGGCCCCAACGCGCAGTCGGATGCCTTCGCGACCGGCGCCAACTCCACCGCCGTCGGTTACAACGCCCGCGCGGCCGCCGACGAAACCATCGCGATCGGCGAGAACGCGTTGGCCAATGCGCTCAGCGGCCTGGCCCTCGGTTCGGGTTCGGAGGCGACGGCGCAGTACGCGATCGCCATTGGCGATGAGTCCACGGCCAACGGCGATTTCTCCTTGGCGCTGGGCGACACGGCCACCGCCAGCGGCAGTTCGTCGATCGCGACGGGCCTGGCCGCGCAGGCCAGCGCATCCGGCGCTGTTGCGATGGGTTCTCAGGCGCGTTCGACCGGAGTCGTGGCATTGGCTTTGGGCAGTAGCGCGGAGGCGAGTGCCACCAGCACGACGGCGATTGGTTCGAACAGCCGCGCCAGCAATGCAAGTAGCGTAGCGCTGGGCTCGGATTCGATCGCCGATGGCGCCACGCTTGGCCAGGCGGCTTATGTGCCGACCGATTCGACCTATACCGTCGCCGCTCCCTTCGCGCTGAGCGAAGTGTCGATCGGCAAGGCGGGCAGCGAGCGCCGTTTGTCGAACGTGGCAGCGGGCGCCGTCGATACCGACGCGGTCAACGTCAGTCAGCTCAAGGCGGTGGACAGCAAGATCACCTCGCTCGGGGAGGATTCGCTGTTGTGGGATCCGGCTGCCAACGGCGGCGCGGGTGCGTATAGCGCCAATCACTTGGGCAGCGGCCCGAACAAGATCGTCAACGTGGCGGCGGCCGATC
>NZ_JBAMDI010000292.1:0-1505 GCF_036961695.1 Pseudomonas sp. CGJS7
CGCGCGCCGCAGGCGCCGGCGCTGGTCTGCGAAGGCGAACAGTTGAGCTACGCCGAGCTGAACCGCCGGGCCAACCGGATCGCCCACGCGCTGATCGCCCGAGGCGTCGGCCCGGACGTGCTGGTGGGCCTGGTCGCGCCGCGTTCGCTGGAGATGGTGGTCGGCCTGCTGGCCATCCTCAAGGCCGGTGGTGCCTACGTGCCGCTGGACCCGGCCTATCCGCTGGATCGCCTGCACTACATGATCGAGGACAGCGGCCTGCAGTTGCTGCTCGGCCAGGGCGACCTCGGGCTGAGCCTGGCGGCGAACGTGCAGGTGCTGGACCTGGCCGCCGACTATGCCGACTACGCTGACTTCGCCGAGGTCAACCCGAACGTTGCGGTGGACCTGGATAACCTGGCCTATGTCATCTACACCTCCGGCTCCACCGGCAAGCCGAAGGGCACCTTGCTGCCGCACCGCAACGTGCTGCGCCTGTTCGAGGCCACGGACGGCTGGTTCGGCTTCGGCCCGCAGGACTGCTGGACGCTGTTCCACTCCTATGCCTTCGACTTCTCGGTATGGGAGCTGTTCGGCGCCTTGCTGCATGGTGGCCGCCTGGTGATCGTGCCGCAGGATGTCAGCCGTTCGCCGGAGGCCTTCTACCAACTGCTGTGCGAGCAGCGGGTGACCGTGCTCAACCAGACGCCGTCGGCGTTCCGCCAGCTGATGCAGGTGGCCTGCGCTGAAGGCCAGCGCAGCGACCAGCAGCTGCGCTACGTGGTGTTCGGCGGCGAGGCGCTGGAGGTCGGCAGCCTGCGTCCGTGGTTCGAGCGCTTCGGCGATCGTGCCCCGCAACTGGTCAACATGTACGGCATCACCGAAACCACGGTGCACGTGACCTACCGTCCATTGTCGCTGGCTGACCTGGCGCAGAGCGCGTCGAGCCCGATTGGTGTGCCGATCCCGGACCAGAGCCTGTACGTGCTCGACAGCGACCTCAACCCGGTGGCCGCCGGCTGTGTCGGCGAGCTGTACGTCGGTCGCCAGGGCCTGGCCCGTGGCTACCTCAAGCGCGCCGACCTCAGCGCCACGCGCTTCATTCCCGACCCGTTCGGCGAGAGCGGGGCGCGGCTGTACCGCAGCGGCGACCTGGCACGCTGGCGCGCCGATGGGGTGATCGAGTACGTCGGGCGGATGGACCATCAGGTGAAGATCCGTGGCTTCCGCATCGAGCTGGGCGAGATCCAGGCGCGGCTGCAGGCGCTGCCCCAGGTGCGCGAGGCCGTGGTGCTGGCCCAGGAGGGGGCGAGTGGCACCCAGCTGGTCGGTTACCTGGTGGCCGGGCAAGCGGTGGCGGACCAGGCGCTCTGGCGTGAGGCGGTCAAGGCCGCACTGCGCGAAGACCTGCCGGAGTACATGGTGCCGGCGCACCTGCTGCTGCTCGAGCGCATGCCGCTGACCGCCAACGGCAAGCTCGACCGCCGTGCCTTGCCGGCGGCGGATGCCAGCCTGCTGCAACAGGC
>NZ_JBAMDI010000293.1:0-1474 GCF_036961695.1 Pseudomonas sp. CGJS7
GTTCAGCCAATGCTCACCCAGGCGTACGATGGTGGCCTGGTCGAACAGGTCAGTGGCGTAGATCAGCGAAGCGCTCAGCCCTTCATCGGTCTCGCAGGTGTCCAGGCTCAGGTCGAACTGCGTGGTGTCGTTGTCCCAGGCCATGGCCTGGACCGCCAAGCCTGGCACGGCGCGTACCGGCGCGAGCGCGGCGGCCTGGTGGTTGAACATCACCTGGAACAACGGGCTGTGGCTGAGGCTGCGGGTCGGTGCCAGCGCATCCACCAGTTGCTCGAACGGCAGGTCCTGGTGCGCCTGGGCGCCCAGCGCAGCCTGACGCACCTGTTGCAGCAGCACGCCGAACGGCTGGCGTGGATCGATATCGGCACGCAGTACCTGGGTGTTGACGAAGAAGCCGATCAGCCCTTCGGTCTCGACCCGGTTGCGGTTGGCCACCGGCACGCCGACGCGGATGTCGCGCTGGCCACTGTAGCGATGCAGCAAGGCCTGGAACGACGCCAGCAGCACCATGAACAGGGTCGCGCCCTGGCGGCGGGCCAACGCCTCGAGACCGTCCTTCAACGCCGACGGCACGGCCAGGTCGAGCTGGGCGCCGCGATAGCTCTGCTCGGCAGGACGCGGGCGGTCCAGCGGCAAGGCCAGCACATCCTGCTCGCTGCCCAGTTGCCCGACCCAGTAGGCCAGTTGCCGCTCACGCTCGCCAGCCTCCATCCATTCACGCTGCCAACGGGCGTAGTCGGCATATTGCAGCGCCAGGGCAGGCAGTGGGGCGGCATCGCCCTCGCGATGGCGGGCATAGCCATCGATCAGTTCGCCGACCATCAGCTGCATGGACGCCGCATCCGAGACGATATGGTGCTGAGTCAGCACCAGCACCTGGTCGTCGGCCGCCAGCTCCAGCAGACGGACCCGCAGCAGCGGGCCGCGGGCCAGGTCGAACGGCTGGCGGATCTCCTCAGCGACACGCGCCTGAAGGGTCGCCTCGTCCGCCAGTCGTTCATGGGCGATGACCAGCGCAGCAGAGCGCTCGATCACCTGGACGATGCCCTCGTCGCTTTCGACGAAGCGAGTACGCAGGGCCTCATGACGCTCGACCAGCGCATTGAAGCTGTGTTGCAGCGCCGCACGATCGAGGCTGCCTTTCAGGCGCAGGACCATGGGGATGTGGTAGGCGCTGCTGTGTGGCTCCAGCTGCCAGAGGAACCACTGGCGTTGCTGGGCATAGGACACCGGCAGCGCCGCATCGCGCGGCGTCGGCCGGATGGCCGGAGCCCGCGCCGCCAACGACGGTGCTGGCAGGCTGGCGACGAAGCCCTGCAGGCTGGCCTGCTCGAACAGCGTCTTGAGCGGTGCGTCGATGCCTAGCTCGCGCAGACGCGAGAACACCTGGGTAGCCAACAGCGAATGCCCTCCCAGTTCGAAGAAGTTGTCGCCCAGGCCAACCTGCTCCAAGTGCAGCACCTGCGCCCAGATC
>NZ_JBAMDI010000294.1:0-1461 GCF_036961695.1 Pseudomonas sp. CGJS7
TTCGCGGGTAAACCCGCTCCTATGTATGGACTCGCCCACACTGTCTAGCTGCTTTTTTGAACATAGGAACCCGGTTGCATCTATGTATCAGGCCTGTTCGAGGAAGCTTTTTGCTTCTGGCCAACATCGTGGTGAGCTCGCAGTGTGCCGTTTACATGGAGGCCACTATCAGGCCTGTAGGAGCGGAGGCATCGGTCTGCGACGGTCTTACCTAGGGTCAATGTTCACTAGCAGGGGTTGGAGCGCCTAGCGCCCCGGTGGCATTACCCGGTTGGTCAGAGGCTCATAGCCGCCTCCGGTTTTTCGTTCGGTTTGCGTTGGTAAACCTGATCGCTCTGTAACAGGGCCCAGATAATCCGCAGATTTCGATTAGCCAGCCTGATCGCCGCCTCCTTGCGCCCAAGGCGGGATAGCCAGCGCAAGAGGCGGCGATCATCTGGCTGATCGGAATCAGGCCTTAACTGACTCAAGACAGCATGCGCGCCCTGGATCATCAGGCTGCGTATGTAGCCGTCACCGCGCTTGCTCATCTTGCCCAATCTGATTTTGTTTCCGCTGCTGTGCTGATCGGGCACGATACCGAAGAAGGCGGAATACATTCGGCCACTGGCGAAGCGGCTGGGGTCGGTCTGTTTCGCCACGATCGCCGTGGCAATGATAGGGCCGACGCCGCGAATGGTGATCAGTCGCTGAGCGACTTTATCCTCTTGGGCAGTCGCTTCGAGCCGGCGGCTCAGCGCCGTTATGCGTTCACCTAGAGACAACCAGTCCATCAGCAACTCATCGAGCAACTCGCGCAACAGGTCGGGTAGAGGCAAGGAAGCATCCTCAAGCGCCTGAGGCACATGCTTATTGATCGCGGCATCGCCCTGGGGCATGGATACGCCATGCTCGAGTAGCAAACCACGGATCTGATTACCCAGCGCGGTATGTCGCTTGATGTTACCGCGCCGGATACGGTGCAGCGCTTGAATAGCCAGTGCTGTGGTGCTCTTGATCGGTATCGAAGCGATGCTCGTATCGCGACCGGCACGCAAAATGGCATAGCAGTCGTTACGATCGTTCTTAGCACCGCTGCGATGTTCGGCGACACGTTGCGCCGGCAGGATGCGAACCGGATTACCTTTGGCCTGCAGCAGTCTGGCCCAGGCTTGTGCACCTGGACCGCACTCCATCAAGACGGCCACGGTCGTTGGCAGCCTGAGCAGGAAATCGTGGAACGCTTGGCGGGATTTGATGCGATCTTCGTAGATCACCCGACCAGTAGCGTCCTCGCCTGCTAATTGGAAGACCTGTTTGGCCAGGTCTACGCAGATGGTTGTGCAAAGCTCCACATCAGTGGAAGACAGGGAATCGTGTTTCGAACTATGCTTTTTCATGGTCTCGCCCTCGCTGCCGTTGGCTTCTTCGAACACCACCGTGGCACTGTGATGCCTCGGCGGGGGCGAGTCCATCGATTAC
>NZ_JBAMDI010000295.1:0-1451 GCF_036961695.1 Pseudomonas sp. CGJS7
CAGTCACGCTCGGGCCGCCGGTGATGGTCAGACCGGTATTGTCGAGACGGCTGTTGGCCGCAACGACGCTGTTGACGGTGATGTCGTCGGCCAGATCGAAGTTGACGTTATCGTCCGCCCCGGTCTTGCTGACGACGATGTTGCCGTCGGCGCTCTTGAAGTCCACCGTTTCGCCCGGGGCCACGTTGGTGCTGTTGGCGCCTTGCGCGGTGATGTTGAAACCGGCGTTCGCGGTCGAGCCGACCGCGTCGAGCTGGCTCTTGTTGACCGCATCGGTCGCCGCGACGCCGGCGGCGACGTTGCTGACGACTTGGTTGCCGGCGTTGATGCCGGCCGAGGTCACGCTCGGGCCGCCCGTGATGGTCAGGCCGGTGCTGTCGAGACGGCTGTTGCCGGCAACGACGCTGTTGACGGTGATGTCGTCGGCCAGATCGAAGTTGACGTTGTTGTCGGTGCCAGCCTTGCTGACGACGATGTTGCCGTCGCCGTTCTTCAGGTCGATCGACTCGCTCGGATCGACGTTGGAACCGTTGGCGCCTTGCGCGGTGAGGGTGAAACCCGCGCCGGCCGCCTGCACCGCCTGATTGGTGGCGAACAGTTGGCTGCCGTTGACCGCATCGGTGCTGGTCGCACTCAGATCGGCCGGTGCGACGTTGACGATCTTGTTCGGGCCGGTGCCGCCGTGATTGGCGCTGTACGCACCTGCGCCGCCGTTCGCGGCCGGATCCCACAACAGCGAATCCTGGCCGAGCGCGGTGATCTTGCTGTCCACCGCCTTCAACTGGCTGACGTTGACCGCGTCGGTATCGGTCGCGCCCGCGGCGAGGTTGGTCACACGGCGTTCTTGGCCGGCAGTGCCCAACGACACTTCGCCTTTAGGCACGGTACCGGCGACGGCGTAAGTCGACGCCGGCGGAACGTAGGCCGCGGTGCCGAGCGTGGCGCCGTCGGCGACAGAGTGGTCGCCGAGCGCGACGCTGCCGGCGTGACTGACCTGAGCTTGGGTACCGAGCGCGGTGCCGTAGGCCGCGGTGACACCGGACCGCATGCCCACCGCGGTCGAATAGTTAGCCGCCGCATTCGCGCTTTCGCCGATCGCGGTAGCCCATTCCCCGCTTGCTTGCGTTTCCGACCCCAGCGCGGTCGCGCCGATCCCGGTCGCCTTGGCCCGATCGCCCATCGCAGCGGCGAAGTCTTTATCGGCCACGGCGTCGTTACCAAACGCGACCGCTGCATCGCCAGTGGCGATCGTATCGTCGCCGATCGCAATGGTATTCTGGGATGAGGCCGAGGCCTTGTTGCCGATGGCGATCGAAGAATTGCCGCTGGACACCGCTTCGCTGCCCATGGCGACGGCAAACAGATTCGAAGCGCGCGCGGCGTAGCCCACCGCGGTAGCTTGCTGGGCGGTCGCGAACGCATCGGACTGGGCGTTGCCGGTGTCGTTGGTG
>NZ_JBAMDI010000296.1:0-1431 GCF_036961695.1 Pseudomonas sp. CGJS7
TGGACTGCCCCCAAGAAGTTGGACACCAATCCAACCCTTGGGGGATCTATGGGTAAGTACACCGAGCAATTCAAGCTCACAGCGATCACAGCCTACCTGGATGGCAGCAACGGTTTCCGAAAGGTGGCTCAACACTTAGGTATCGATTTCAGCCTGCTTCGACGCTGGGTGGCCAGTTATCAGGCCAATAATGGCATTGGTCCAGGCTCGCATGGGCGGCGCTATACCAGTGATTTCAAACAGCAGGTGCTTAGCTATATGCACGAGCATCGGCTTTCGCTGCGCCAGACCGCTGCCCACTTTGGTCTTGGGCAGTCCTCTCAGATAGGCATTTGGCAGCGGCAGTACTACAGTGGCAGTCCTGCACCCTCTACTGCCATCAAGCCAAGAAAGCCAATCGACGTGTCGAAGAAGATCAAGCCTGCCAAACCCACCGATACCAATGATGATCAGAAGTCTCGAGATCAGCTGATGGCTGAACTTGAGTACCTGCGCATGGAGAATGCTGTCCTAAAGGAGCTCAAGGCTCTGCGCGAGGAAAAGGAACGAACACGCGGGAAAAAGTCCTGATCGTTTCCAAACTCAAGCGCAGGTTTCCTTTGCCTGACCTCCTTCAGTTGGTCGAGCTGGCGCGCAGCACCTTCTACTACCAGCTCAAAGCTCAGCAGAAGCCAGACCGGCATGCTGAGCTCAAGGCATTGGTGCATCGCGTCTATCACGAGCAGAAACGGCTTTATGGTTATCGCCGTATCGCACTCGTAATCAGGAAGGAAAAGCGGGTGAACAAGAAGGTCATTGAACGGCTGATGGCTGAGCAGGGATTGAAATCAGTAGTGCGCCCCAAGAAATATCGCTCCTATCGAGGTACCGTCGGCAAAGTGGCAGCGAATGTACTGGAGCGAAATTTTGTCGCTCAACGCCCAAACCAGAAGTGGGTGACTGACGTAACCGAGTTCAAAGTAGCTCAACAGAAGCTCTATCTGTCGCCCGTGATGGATTTGTACAACGGCGAAATCGTGGCCTACGAAATGGCCAGCCGCCCGTGCTATAGCCTGGTTGGGAACATGCTTGGCAAAGCGCTCGATTGCCTGGGAGAGAAACCGAAGCTCGTGCTGCATTCGGATCAGGGATGGCATTACCAGCAGGCGCAATACCGCCGTAAGCTAAGCGAATGCGGGGTAAAGCAAAGCATGTCCCGAAAAGGCAATTGCCTGGACAACGCGGCCATGGAAAGCTTCTTCGGCACGCTGAAATCTGAGTTTTTCTACCTGAAGCGTTTCGAGAGCATTGATGAGCTGAGAGCGGGTCTGGATGAGTACATTCACTACTACAACCATGATCGCATCAAGCTGAGGCTCAATGGCCTGAGCCCTGTGGAGTACAGGGCTCAGGCTGCAGCTTAAAACTGTCCAACTTTTGGGGGGCAGTCCA
>NZ_JBAMDI010000297.1:0-1426 GCF_036961695.1 Pseudomonas sp. CGJS7
GGCCAAGGCGGTGTTGATGTGTACGGTGAACGTCGGTTTGACGTTCTCGGCCACCGACGTCTGGTCAGCAGTAATAGTGACTTTGACGATATCGCCTTCGTTGCCTGGAGTACCCGGCTCGTCGGTGATCGACGTGCTGACCGGGGTCTTGTCCAGCGTCAGCTGTTCGAACTTGCCGACATCCGCGCCTTCAACGGTTGCGATCGACATCACGACAGGGTCGTTGGTGCCGACGTAGACGTTGTCCGGAGCAGTCACAGTGGCAGTGCCCACGGTGCCGTTGGCCGGCACGGTGATGACGGTTTTGCCGTCGCTCAGGGTGAAGGTCAATGCACTGTGGTTGTTGATCGGCAGACCGTCTTTGTTGGTCAGCGTGATGGTGTAAGTGATCTCGCCGCCTTCGGTGACCGAAGGGGTGGCGGTCAGCTTGGCCACCACTTCGTCGGTGGTGTCGGTGACATCCACCTTCGCGGCACCGCCCAGCTCCAGGTTCTCGAACGTCGCACCAGTGGCATCCACCGCCGAATTGATGCCCAGGCTGATCTGGCCAGCGTCGTTGTAAACGTCATCACCCTGCGCAGCGTGGGTGTACGGCGCGCTGGTTTCACCGGCCTTGATGGTGACCTGGGCGTTGTTGCTCAGGGTCACGACCAGGTCGTGAGCCAGCGGCTGGTTGACGTGCACGGTGAAGGTCGGCTTGACGTTCTCGGCCACCGAAGTCTGGTCAGCAGTAATAGTGACCTTAACCAAGTCGCCTTCGTTGCTGCCGCCCGGGTTGCCTGGGGTGCCAGGCTCGTCGGTCACGGTAGTGCTGACCGGGGTTTTGTCCAGCGTCAGTTGCTCGAACTTGCCGACATCAGCGCCTTCAACGGTTGCGATCGATTTGATCACAGGGTCGTTGCTACCGACGTAGACGTTGTCCGGGGCAGTGACGGTAGCAGTACCCACGGTGCCGTTGGCCGGCACGGTGATGACGGTTTTGCCGTCGCTCAGCGTGAAGGTCAATGCACTGTGGTTGTTGATCGGCAGGCCGTCTTTGTTGGTCAGGGTGATGGTGTAGGTGATCTCGCCGCCTTCGGTCACCGAAGGGGTCGCGGTCAGCTTCGCCACTACTTCGTCGGTGGTGTCGGTCACTTGAACCGAAGCGTTGCCGCCCAGTTGCAGGTTCTCGAAGGTCGCACCAGTGGCGTCCACTGCCGAGTTGATGCCCAGGCTGATCTGGCCCGCATCGTTGTAGACGTCATCGCCTTGCGCAGCGTGGGTGTACGGCGCGCTGGTTTCACCGGCCTTGATGGTGACCTGAGCGTTGTTGCTCAGGGTCACGACCAGGTCGTGAGCCAGCGGCTGGTTGACGTGCACGGTGAACGTCGGTTTGACGTTCTCGGCTACCGAAGTCTGGTCAGCAGTAATAGTGACTTTGACGATA
>NZ_JBAMDI010000298.1:0-1387 GCF_036961695.1 Pseudomonas sp. CGJS7
CGCACCGACGCCGCCGTTGGCGGTCGGATCCCACAACAGCGAATCCTGGCCGAGCGAAGACACCTTGCTTTCCACCGCCTTCAACTGGCTGATGTTGGCCGCATCGGTATCGCCCGCACCCGCCGCGACGTTGGTCAGACGGCGTTCGCTGTTGACCCCGCCGACCGAGACCTCGCCCACCGGCATCGTGCCGGCCACGCCGTAGGTCGACGCCACCGGAACGTAAGCCGCGTTGCCGAGGCTGGCACCGTTGGCGACCGAGCCCGCGCCCAGAGCGACGCTGCCGACATGGCTGGCCTGCGCATTGCGGCCGATCGCGACCGCATCCGCTGCCGAGCTGACCGCGTTGTAACCAACCGCGGTGGAACCGGCGACTTGGGCGTGCGCATCGTCCTGAGCCAGACCGGTGTCGTTGGTGCGCGCATAACGCGTACCGCGGCCGTTCTGTTCCAGGTACGCCGGATCGGTCGGGCCGACCTGGTTCTGCAGGTTGGTGATGGCGCCTTCGTTGTTGGTGACGCGGTTGTCGAGGTTGGTGATGTCGCCCTCGGCCGTGGTCACGCGGCCGTCCAGCGCCGCGACGTCCTGGTTGGTCTGGAACAGTTGCGAGCCGTTGACCGCATCGGTGCTCGCCGCGCTCAGGTCGGCCGCGGTCACGCCAGTGATCTTGCCGGCGCCGCCGTCGTTGACCACCACATTGCCGAACTTCGGCGACTCGGCCAGCTGCACGTTGATCGCGCCGGTGGTCGGATCGGTCACCGTCTTCAGGTTGGCGCCCGAATAGGTGCCGGCCGTGGCCGCATCGCCGCGGATCGACAGCGTCTGGCCCAGGTCGCGGTGCACATCGCCAGCGGCGTTGTCGTTGCCGGTGAAGTTCATGCCCAGGGTCGTGGAACCGCCGGAGACCGCATCCAACTGGCTCTTGTTGACCGCATCGGTAGCGGCGACGCCCGCGGCGACGTTGCTCACGACTTGGTTGCCGGCGTTGATACCGGCCGAGGTCACGCTGGGGCCACCGGTGATGGTCAGACCGGTGTTGTCCAGACGCGTATTGCCCGCAACCACGCTGTTGACGGTGATGTCGTCGGCGAGGTCGAAGTTGACGTTATCGTCCGCACCGGTCTTGCTGACGACGATGTTGCCGTCGCCGTTCTTGAAGTCCACCGCTTCGCCCGGAGCCACGTTGGTGCTGTTAGCGCCTTGCGCGGTGATGTTGAAGCCGGCGTTGGCGGTCGAACCGACCGCATCGAGCTGGCTCTTGTTGACCGCATCGGTAGCAGCGACGCCCGCGGCGACGTTGCTCACGACTTGGTTGCCGGCGTTGATACCGGCCGAGGTCACGCTCGGACCGCCAGTGATGGTCAGGCCGGTGTTGTCCAGACGGCTG
>NZ_JBAMDI010000299.1:0-1379 GCF_036961695.1 Pseudomonas sp. CGJS7
TGGAACAGCATGCCCTGCTGCATCGGCGACAGTGGGTAGATGTCTTCGACCTCGGCCACCGCCACTGGCAGTGCGTCGAGTTGCGCCTGGCTCAGGCCCGCCAGCGGGAAGTCCGACGGCGTCAACCCTTGCGGCGCCTGGCAGTGCTCGACCAGCGCCGCCAGCTCCGCCTCGTAGGCCCGCGCCAGCCGCTCGATGGTCGCGCGGGCGAACATCTGCCCGCTGAAGCTGAACGCCAGGCTCAGCTCGCCGCCATACACCTGGCCATTGAGCACCAGCCAGTTGCCCAGCGGCGCCAGCGGGCTCTGCTCCTCACCTGCGCTTTCGGCAGCGGGCACGAACAGCGCCCGCTCATCGAACTGGCCATCCAGCTGGCCCAGGTAGTTGAAGGTGATGCGCGGCACCGGCAGCCCGGCCAGGCTCGCGCGCGCAGCCTCGTCGCCCAGGTAGCGCAAAGCGCCGAAACCGATGCCCTTGTGCGGCACGCCGCGCAGCTGTTCCTTGACCTGCTTGATCGAGGCGCCCAGCTCGGCGGCCGGGGTCAGGCGCACCGGGTAGGCGCTGGTGAACCAGCCCACCGTACGGCTCAGGTCGATGTCGTCGAACAGGTCTTCGCGGCCATGGCCTTCCAGCTCCACCAGCGCCGAATCGGCGCCGCTCCAGCGGCACACCACCCGGGCCAAGGCGGTCAGCAGCAGGTCGTTGACCTGGGTGCGGTAGGCCGCCGGGGCCTGTTGCAGCAAGCGTCGGGTCAGCTCGGCATCCAGGCGTGCCTGCACGCTCTGGCGGTGACGGTTCTGCAGGCTGGCGCCCAGCTCGGCCTCGGGCAGGTCCAGCGGCGCACCGGCCAGTTGCCCTTGCCAGTAGGCCAGCTCGTTGCCCAGGCTTGCGGCATGCTGCTGCAGGCGTTCGCCCCAGGTCTTGAAGGCGCTGGTCTTGGTCGGCAGTTTCGGCGTGCTGCCCGCCAGGGCCTGGCGGTAGGCATCGTGCAGGTCTTCCAGCAGCACGCGCCAGGACACGCCATCGACCACCAGGTGGTGGATCACCAGCAGCAGGCGCTGGCCACCGTCGGCCAGGTCGATCAGCACCGCACGCAGCAGCGGGCCCTGGGCCAGGTCCAGGCTACGCTGGGCCTCTTCGCAGGTCGCCTCGATTTCCTCGGCGCTGCGCAGCGCGGCACGCCATAGCAACGGCTGGGCCGGCTGCAGCGGACCGTGTTCGGCGCTGCCGTCGGCAAAGCGCAGGCGCAGGGCGTCGTGCTGGGCGTACAGTGCCAGCAGCGCCTGCTCCAATGCGCTGGCATCCACCGTTTCGGTGCCGCGCAGCAACAGCGACTGGTTCCAGTGCTGCGGCTCGCTCATGCGCTGGTCGAAGAACCA